>JBIPLL010000623.1:0-5240 GCA_044368425.1 Beijerinckiaceae bacterium | reverse complement strand
GCGCTCGCGCGCAACTGGCCGGCTAACCACGCGGCCCCTGTTCGTAGTGCGTCCATCGGCCACCTTTAAAGAAAATGCGCCCCGCCGCCACGCGCTGCGGTTTGCGCGGGCGGCGGGGGCTAGCGGCCGGGGATCGTCAACCGCGATTCAGATCAACCCAAACCGTCGCATCGCCACTAACGGCAGCGGTGGCGACCTTGCCGGCGCGCTTGCCGCCGGCGCTGGTTGCCGTGATGTTGCTGTTCGTCGTGTTCCAATAAACGACGGCGCCGAGTGCGAGCGCTTCGGCAGCCTTCGGCATGGAAAAAACGCCTTCAACCTCGACGGCGCCAAGCGTGTTGGCGGCGATCGGCCGGGAAGCCACGGCGATGCCGTCAGTCAAAACCACAACGTCGCCAGCGGCGACGGCGGAACTGGGGGTATACGGCCAAGTGCCGGGTTCCTGCTTGAAAGAAGCCATTTTGAGCCTTTCGAAAAACTGGGGGTTTGTGGATCGTCATGCCGGCCGGCGGCATCGTCTGCCGCCGACCGGCTACGGTTTACGCGGCTAGGGTCAAGCGGTCGCCATGCGGTAGGCCGCGAGCGATTCGCCCTTGGCACAACCGAAATCCATGTAGCCGCGGAGGGTAACGCCAAGCGTATCCGGCGCGGGTTCGACCTGTTCGATCGTGGGGGTCTGCTGACCGTTAAGGAATACAACATCCATAGCGGCCAGATCGGCAGCATCCGCACACAGCCACCACGTTGACGCACTCGACAGATACGCGGACGAAACCACGCGATACCGGCCGGCGAGAACATTTGCATTCCCTTGCGCCGTCGTGTTGCCGCTGATGAGGAGCGACGAACCCATAAGTTCGGCCGCAGTCAGTTCCAACTCTGGCGGAACAAGCAACACGCTAGGCGAGATGCCGAGCGGGTTGCCATCGGGGTCAGTCAGTTTCCTATAGGCCGTGGCGGCAGTCTTAAGCGAAGCCAGAGTAAGCGCGTTACCAGCGGCGGCGGTAGCCTTCGAATAATAGGTAGCGTTGCTATTCTGAAACTCCGTCCAAATCTGCTCCGCGAGACTAAGGGCAGCCCCGCGTCCAATGCGCTGCGGCAGCGCGGTGAGCGCGTTCAAATCGTCGTTAACCATATCCTGCCGGGTCACGTTGGAAGTGATGCCGTAGGTATCAGCGTTCACGCTTCGCTTCGAATCGCTAGCGTCTGCCGATTGCATCTGCCCGCCATTGCCGACCTTGGCAAACTTAAACGAACCATTCAGCCGGTAGAGGCTCACGCTCTTGAAATCGTTGACGCTACGGATAGCGGCAACCTGATCCCAAGTTCGCTCCACCGCGTTGAAGCCCGAAAGAAGAAACTTATTCGCGACGTTCGAAAGAATATCGCTGATCGCGTGAGTGGCGAACGCGGCACGAATCACCATTGGCAGGTTCGTGGCGGAAATCCGCGACGAGCCGTTATAGCCGTTGGCGCGGGCAGCCTCGACAAACACTTCCCCGAGCGAAACGCTACGCTGCTGCTTTGCGGCAGCCTCCACCGTGCGCTCGTCAAAAAACTTTTCCGGCTTCGACAAACCGCCCTGCATACACAGCGCGGCTTCGATCACCTTGCCGCCGGTCGCCGGCTCCGCAACGTGAATAGCGGGCGCCCGATCGGCGCGGGTAGCAATCAACTTTTCCATCGTGTCGATTTTCTTGTTGAGGGTTTCGATGGTCGCAAGAAGTTCCGGCGACTGCGATTCCGCGACAACCGCGGGAGCGCTGGCGGGGGCTTCCACGGCGACGGTCGCCGGGGCTTCCGCGGCGGCCGTGATGGCTTCCGCGGGCTGTTCGTTGGCGTCGTGCGCCATAGTGGTTTCCTCCGCGGCATCTGCCGCGATTTGGACGGTGGTTGCGTCATCCGCCCCAAGGGTCACAAATGAAACCTCGCGCAACGTCGAGGCTCTAACGATTCGAATAGGCCCGTTGAATGGCTGGCCGTTGACCATCACGGTCTGATCCGCAGGAATGCGTTCATGCCGGCCAACGTCAGCGCCCACGCTAGCCTGCCACTGGAAACCCCTATCGGCCAGTTCCACAACGCGCGAAGCGCCGTCGTTGCTGGCAAGGATTTCGGCATCCACGATCAACTCGCCGGCCTCGACGCGGACGCTGGTGGTCTGCCCAAGGATCGAACCTAGGCCGTAATCGTGGCCCATGACGATCGGGATTTTCTGCCGCAGTTTCATGCCGGCCAGATCGATGACGATCGGCTCGCGCGACCATCCTTGCCGGATGGCGGCGCCCGTGTAGGCGCGAATCGAAAACTTCCGCGGCCCCGGCGCCGCGGCCTCGCCCGCGTCAGCGGCGGCGGCCACGAAATCTACCGGCTGTTCGAAAATGATTTTGGTTTTCATTGTGCTTTGCCTAGCGTGGGAACTGTGTCGGTTTCGGCCTCATCGTAGAAATCGAAATCGACATAAATCACGGCGCGGCATCCTCCGGGGCGGGCTGCGGTTGCTGCGGTTGCTGGATGATTTCCGGCAACCCCAGTTCGCGCGCTAACGTCACTTCCGCGGCCCGCTGCCGCAGTTCCGTTTCCCAGTTTTTGCCGGCCTTCGCGTATTCCGCGGAAAGCGTTGTCGTGTTTGTCCTGAGCCGCGTTTCGATTGCGTTGGCTTCCTTCGCGGGGTCAACGTGTTCGCGGCCATCCCAAACCCAACTCCACCGCCATTCAGCCACGGGCGGAAGCCCTGCCGGGATATAGCCGGTGAGTAGCGCGGCCTCATCTGCCCATTCGTAGAACAGACGATCCAACATTACGCGCTCTATCTCGTCTCGCGCCACGCGCTGCGTTGCGTGATAAATGCCGGCATCCATGCGGCCGGAAGCGTAGTTGTAGGAACTGGAATCCAGCGCCGAAATGTTGTACGGCAGATTCAGCGCCCTTCCGATTTCAGAAACGATTTCGCGCTTGAACTGCGCGTAGGTGCTAGTGGGCTGTTCCGCTTTCAGTTGCGAAACGCTCCAGCCTTCCGGCAGGGTAGTGAGCGTGCGCTTCTCAATCTCGACGGCCTGAAATGGGTCAACCTCATCAACCTCTGCGGCCGGGGAGTTGCTATGGATAAACGCGGCCATATCGGCCGCGATTTCCGCGGCGGCAATCGTGGCTTCGGTATAGCGGCGCATGTTCGCGAACAGCCGCAGCGCCGGGGCAACTTCGGAAATGCCGCGGTGTTGCTGCGGTCGCTGCGCCGTGAACCAATGCACGATCCGCGCCGCGTCGATGCGCGTAAACTCAAACGCGGACGAATACCAGTTGGAACCCGGATGGTTTTTCAGAATCAGATACGCGGCCACGTTGCCAACCGCATCAAACTCCATCCCGTCAACGACAGAACCCTCCGCGGTAACCGCGGTCTGATAGACCCCGGCGGGGGTCGCCACCATATCGGCCTCAATCAGCCGGATATCAAGTTGCACCCCGTCGAGGCGAGGATTCGAAAAGAAGAGCGCGAACGCCTCGCCGTCGATTAGTTTGGCTTGCCGCATCGTGCGGAGTTTCGCGGGCAAATCGATCCGCCACATATCATCAAAAAAGCGGCGCTCGATTTCGCGATCGGCTTCCGGGTTGCCCGTGTCGAGTTGAAGCCGCGGCCCCGTTCCCACTAGGTCAACCGCGATCGTTTCCGAAATGCCGGCGAGATAGGAGTTTGAGTTTCGTTCGTAGCGGGCGCGGTTCCTAATCTTGGCGCGAACTGTTGAAGTCAACGCGCCATCCATCGAAAGATAATCAGCGTTCGCCCAGTGCCGGCGATCGTCAGTTGATTCGGCGGCATCGAATCGCGCGCGAACACGCTGCGGCGATTGGGCCTTGCCGCGCGGCGCTGATCCGAAAAGGTTTCCGAAAAAACCCACTAGACAGACCCCGGAGGGACGATCGTGTTAAACCGCAGCCCGCGGTGGTTCGTCGAGGCGCCGGCCTTCGCGCTCAGATACTTGTCGGCTTCGATTTGCTTGCTGATATCCTGCGATTCAACTTCGCCGGCATCCGTGCGCACGCGCTTGGGGCCGGTCGCCGTTTGTTGGATCGCTTGCCGTAGTTCTTCGCTCATACCTCTACGCTAGCCGCGATGGCTTCGCGCGTAGGGGTCTATGGCTCTACCGGCAGCCATTCGCCGCCGCTACGCTCATACCGCCAAACGTCGCTAAACCCGAGCCGCGTAGCGATGCGGGCGGTATGCGGTGAGAACACGGCAAGCCGCGAGGCTGGCGCGATGATGCCGGCCGAGCGCAGAAACGCGGCAAGCGCCGTGGCGATCCCGCGGTTTCGGTAGCGCGTGTCGGTGAACTGCTCTAGGGTTTGCTGCTCGCGCCAGAAATGCGAACACGCCCACGCGGCTAGGCAGCCGTCCGAATGCCAAAGCGCCACCGGGGTGGCGCTAGAAGCCTCGCCCGCGAGGATGCCCGCGATTTCCAGTTGGAACTCGCTGCCCTGCCTTGATAGCCGGCGAACGATGGCGATTGCGTCAGATTCCGCCAGACCATCGGCGGCCACTAGTGAAATGGTTTCCATGCCGCGGAGTGTAGGCGGCGGCGCCCGCGGGCGGGCGGGGCTATGGCGGCTAGCGCCCAACCATTGCCCGCCGCGCCTCGCGATCCGCGAGCGCCGCCCGAATCACAATCCAGCAAACCGCCGGCAGTTCGCCAAACTGATCGACAGAGAAGCCGGCCGCGAAAGCCTGCGCCAAATCCATCCGGCGGAACGGCTGGCGAATCCAGCAATCGGCTAGAGCCGGGTTGTATTGGCGAATCGTGGCGGCGGTGGCGGCTGCGGTGGTCATCGTCAGGGTTCCTTGTGTTCGTGTCAATCGATCCCGCCCGCCGGCAACGTGCCGGCGGGCTTGTGTCATTCAGCGGGCAGCCTTCGCGTCGAGGTTGCCAAGCCCCACCGCGAACTTGCCGTTAAGGCTAGCGGTCAGGCTAACGGTTCGGCCACCGCGGCGGGAGTCAGCGCCCGTCACTTCGTAGCCGCGGCGAATGTCGCGGTTTGCTTCCTTCGAAACGAACCATTGAACCGCGCCCGGAGCCGTCGCGCAGATCGCGTCGATTGCGGCTTCGAAGTGAGCGGTGGCCGTTGCGTAGTCATCGTAGAAAAACGATTCGTAGCGGCTGGCGAACTCGCAGGCGAAGGTTTGGGTGGCGTTCATCGTATCGGCTCCTAGTTGCGTTGCCCGCAAGTCTCATTTGCTTGCGTGG
>JBIPLL010000273.1:0-4751 GCA_044368425.1 Beijerinckiaceae bacterium | reverse complement strand
CGGTCGTCACGACTCTCGACGGCTATCAGATGGCGCGGCAGGGCAGGGCGGGCGCGGCACTCGCGACCGCAGCCATCTCGTCCTTCTTCGCCGGCAGCGTGGCGACCCTGCTGATCGCGGTCTTCGCCCCGCCGCTGGCTGATCTGGCGCTGGAATTCGGGCCGGCCGAATATTTCTCGCTGATGGTGCTGGGCCTTGTTGCCTCTATCGTGCTCGCGCAAGGCTCGCTCCTGCACGGGCTCGGCATGATCATGGTCGGGCTGATGCTCGGCTTCGTCGGCACGGACGTCAATTCGGGCGCCTTGCGCTACACGTTCGGGTTCCCACAGCTCAATGACGGCCTGAACTTCGTCATCATCGCCATGGGCGCGTTCGGCATCGGCGAGATCATTGCCAACCTGACGGGCGCCTCCGCGCGCGAGATTCATGCCCGGCGCATCGACAGCCTGATGCCCTCGCGCGAGGATTTCCGGCGGATGCGCATGCCGATCCTGCGCGGCACGACGCTGGGCTCGGTTCTGGGCATCCTGCCGGGCGGCGGTGCGATGCTCGCGGCCTTCGGCGCCTATGCGCTGGAAAAGCGCGTTTCGCCCAACAGCGCCCAGTTCGGCAAGGGCGCCATCGAGGGCGTCGCCGCACCGGAAGCGGCCAACAATGCCGGCGCGCAAACCTCCTTCATCCCCATGCTGACGCTTGGCATTCCGTCAAACGCCGTCATGGCGCTGATGATCGGCGCGCTCATCATCCAGGGCATCCAGCCCGGCCCCTCGGTCATCACCGAGAAGCCGACCCTGTTCTGGGGCCTGATCGTTTCGATGTGGATCGGCAACCTGATGCTGCTGGTGCTCAACCTGCCGCTCGTCGGCTTCTGGGTGCGGCTGATCTCGGTGCCTTATCATTTCCTCTATCCGACGATCCTGATCTTCTGCTGCATCGGCATCTACAGCCTCGGCAATTCCGCCTTCGACCTCTATCTCCTCGCCGGCTTCGGGGCCTTCGGCTATCTGCTGCGCCGGCTGGGCGCCGAGCCCGCGCCGATGCTGCTGGCCTTCATCCTCGGCCCGATGATCGAGGAATATCTGCGCCGCGCGCTGCTGCTGTCCTATGGCGACCCGACGGTGCTGGTGACGAGCCCGATCAGCGCCGGCCTGCTTCTGGTGGCGCTGGCCCTCATCGTCCTCGTGCTGCTGCCGACCCTGCGCAAGAGCCGCGAGGAAACCTTCAAGGAAGACGACTGAGCGGGCAAGGAAACGCTTGGCGGGATGGACCCGCCGGCTCTCAAGGAGACATGCCATGAAACTCGACGATGCCCGCGCGATCCTGCGCGCCACACTCGACGCTGCCCGCGAGCGCGGCTTCAATCCCATCGCCGTCGCCGTGCTCGATGAGCGCGGCGCCGTGCGTGCGCTCGAGACGCAGGACGGGACCAGCACGAAGCGGGCCGAGATCGCGACAGGCAAGGCTCATGCGGCCATCGCGATGGGGCTGGGCACGCGCGAACTCGGCAAGCGTGCGCCCCATTTCCTGGCCGCCGTCACCCACGCGGTGGGCGGCTCATTCGTGCCGGTGCCGGGCGGCGTGCTGGTGAAGGACAGCTCCGGCGCCATTCTGGGCGCTGTCGGCGTCTCGGGCGAGACGTCCGACAATGACGAGGTTGCGGCCTGCCACGGCATCGCGGCTGCGGGTTTTGCGGCCGATCCGGGCTGAGCCGGCTCCGGCCCGGCTGACGATCAGCGCGGGCCTTTGCGTCCGCGCAAGATCAGTTCAGCGAATGGGCGGCGCGTAGAGGATGCCGCCCATGCTCCACGACTGGTTCAGCCCGCGCGGGATGCCCAGTTTCGAGCCGCTGCCGACATTGCGCTCGTAGATCTCGCCATAATTGCCGACGGCGGCAACCGCCCGCAGCGCCCAGTCCTTGTCGAGCCCCAGCGCCTTGCCAAGCTCGCCCTCGGCGCCCGTGAAGCGGCGCACATCGGGCCGCGCCGAGGCCTGCGCGGCAGCGATCGCACCCGCTCCAATGCCGAGTTCCTCCGCATTGACGAGCGCGAAGCCCACCCACCGCACCACGTTGAACCACTGGACGTCATCTGCGCGCACCACAGGCCCGAGCGGCTCCTTCGAGATCACGTCGGGCAGGATCATGCTGTCGGCGGGCTTGGTCAGGTTCAGCCGCTCCGCATAGAGCGCCGACTGGTCCATGGTCAGGGCCGTGCACTGCCCGGCATCGAAGGCCTTGACCGCCTCCGCCGAGGTCGCGAAGGCGCGCTTCTCGAAATTCATGGAATTGGCGCGGAAGAAGTCGGCGAGGTTGAGTTCGCTCGTCGTGTTCTGCTGGACGCAGACCGTGGCGCCGTTCAGTTCCAGCGCCGAGCTGGCATTGAGCTTGCGCGCCACCATGAAGCCCTGGCCGTCATGGAAGGTGATGCCGGCGAAGAGGAGCTTGAGCTGCGCCTCGCGCTCCAGCGTCCAGGTGGAATTGCGCGACAGGACGTCGATCTTCTTGTCGGCCAGCGCCGCGAAACGGTCGCCTGCCGAAAGTGGCACATAGGTCACCTTCGAGGCATCGTTCAGCACGGCCGCCGCAACAGCCTTGCAGAGGTCCACGTCGAAGCCCGACCATTGTCCCTTGTCGTCCCGGGCACCGAAGCCCTGCAGGCCGGTATTCACGCCGCAGGTGAGGGAGCCGCGCTGGCGCACATCGTCGAGCGTTCCCGCCGTTGCAGGCCCGGACAACATCGCAAGCCCCCCGAACGCGAGGCTGGCAGCGAGGAGGGCGCGTCCC
Source organism: Beijerinckiaceae bacterium (assembly GCA_044368425.1). Classification (GTDB taxonomy): domain Bacteria; phylum Pseudomonadota; class Alphaproteobacteria; order Rhizobiales; family Beijerinckiaceae; genus JBIPLL01. The sequence continues at coordinate 1,969 of JBIPLL010000273.1, read as the reverse complement.
GGACGCATCTTGCGTGGGCTCATGGTCATGGAGATCTCCGACGGCGGGAGGCGAAAGGGACGTGCAAAAGGGGCTGTTTGGACGGGCTCAGAGCGCGGCTGCGTGGCGGATGACGACCTTCGTCCCCACCGGCACCCGCTCGAAGAGGTCGACCACGTCGCCATTGGCGAGGCGGAAACAGCCCGACGACACGGCGCTGCCGATCGTTTCGGGCTGGTTGGTGCCGTGGATGCGATAGACCGTCGATCCGAGATAGAGCGCGCGCGCCCCCATCGGATTGCCCGGCCCGCCGGCCATGAAGCGCGGCAGATAGGGCTGGCGCTGGATCATCTCCGGCGGCGGCGTCCAGTCCGGCCATTCCGCCTTGCGCGAGATCTTGACGAGGCCCGACCAGGTGAAGCCCTCGCGCCCGACGCCGATTCCGTAGCGCAGGGCGCGATTATTGCCGAGCACGAGGTAGAGGAAGCGCTCTGACGAGTGGATGACGAGCGTGCCTGGCGCTTCCGTCGTTCGGAAGAACACGAGCTGGCGCGCGAAGGGGCCGTCCTCGATGACGACCTCTTCCGTCGAGACCCGCCCCGGCTCGTCGCCGACATCCATCATCGAGCCGCCGCGCGGCGCTTGAGCGCTCGCCGGAGCGGCGGCCAGCGCCATCAGTGCCAGGGTGGCCGCTGCGAAGATCCATCGCGTCATCGTCGTCTCTCTGGTCGATAAAGTTTGCGTGTCGTAAGGGCCTGACGGCCTCAGGGCTTGCAGCGCACATAGATGAACGTGCCAAAGCGCGTATTCGCGTCCGGATCGACGAAGCGCATCACGATCATGTCGTTGCTGTGCGACAGGATCTCGCGGTCCTGCGGATCGCCGGGCGGAGCGTTGAAGCCGAGAAATGTCTTCCCGTCGCTGCTGCCCTTCAGCGTCAGCTCGTAGAGTTGCGGATCGTCGGCGACATGCATCATCACGCCGTCCGTCGGCCCCTTCGTGATCTTGTAGGGCAGCTTGCACTGCGAGCGCGCCATGTTCTCGGTACGCTTGCGGTCCTTCTCATCGCGGAAAGAAGCGATGCCCCAGTTGCCGACGAGCGTTTCGACCGGGAAGGCCGGCGGAGCCGAGGCAGCCGGCGGCGGGGCAATCGGCGCCATCACCGTGTCCATCACGCCCGCGCAACCCGTCGTCAGCAGGGCCAGTGCAGCGACCAGAGCAGGCATCGAAAGGTGTCGGGCCGGTCTGAATGCCCGCGACTTCGTGTCCGTCCCGGACAGGTCCGCTCGAATCATCACGCTATCCTCCTGCGATACCTGCGTAATCGCCGGCATCGGACCCCTCGTTTCTTAATGGGATAGCATAGGCGTGCAGCGCTGACTTTGCCAAGGTAGACATCGGGACGATTTTCTTTCCGCTGGGTAATGATGGAACAAATTGTCTCGCGTTGTTGCCTGTGAATTGCTGCAATTCACATCTCGGACACCGTCCTGCGCGATGCTGCTGGCATGGCCTGCCGTCAGTGTCGCGGGGGGCTCAATCAGGGATCTTGCCAGCCGCTTCGGGCTGTGGACCTTGGTCTGGCCGCGATTCGGCGGCGCTTCCCGGCTCGCTTGCGGTGACCTGATGAGATTTGCCGATCGTCTGCTCGTGCTCTTCGCCGGTCTTGCCGGTCTTGCCGGCGTCGCGCTCGCCGCCTTCGCGGCTCATGTGAAGGGCGGGGTCCTCGTGACCACCGCCTCGCAGATGCTGCTCTTCCACGCCCCGGCCCTCGGGCTGACGGCGCTCTTGGCCGCTGCTGCCGTGACAAATCGCTGGATGACGCGTCTTGCGGGCTGGGTGATGCTCGTCGGGCTGATCCTGTTCTGCGGCGATCTGGCCATGCGCAACTGGCAGGGCGTGCGCCTGCTGCCCATGGCCGCGCCGGTCGGCGGCATCGCGCTGATGGCGGGCTGGGGCCTGCTCGCCTCCGCCGCCATCTTCACGCGCG
>JBIPLL010000228.1:0-5258 GCA_044368425.1 Beijerinckiaceae bacterium | reverse complement strand
GAACGGGAATCCTTCGGCGAGGCGGTGGGCTACCTGCCCCAGTCGATCTCCCTCATGGACGGCACCCTGCGCGACAATATCGCCCGGATGCGCGACGGCGACCCCGCTGCCGTGATCGAGGCCGCCCGTCGCGCCGACGTACATGACCTCATCGGCCGCCTGCCACTGGGCTACGACACCCCCGTTGGAGATACAGGCCACATGCTGTCCGGCGGCCAGCGCCAGCGCATCGCGCTTGCCCGCGCGCTCTATGGCCGGCCGAACCTGATCGTGCTGGACGAACCCAACGCCAATCTGGACGCGACCGGCGAACAGGCTCTCCTGCGTGCCATCGCGGCTGCCAGGGCCGATGGCGCCATCGTCATCATGATCGCCCATCGACCCTCGATCATGCAGGTCGCCGACAAGCTGCTCGTGCTGGAGGAGGGGCGCGTTGCCCAGTTCGGCCCGCGCACGGCAGTGGTCGAAACGCTCGATGGTGGAAAGCGCGCCGGCGCCGCCCCCGTCCGCCTCGCGGCGGTCGCTGCCCCCCGGACATGAGGACGACCATGACGCGCCGCCGCATCTCCGACCCTGTCTCGCATGGCGCCGCCAGCCATGAGGCCCACAGTAATGACGCCGCCCCGCGCGAGCCGAGCCTGCGCACGCCCCTGATCGCAGGTCTCGCAACCATCGTGCTGGGTTGCGGCGGCTTTGTTGGCTGGGCCGTGTCGGCACAGCTCGACAGCGCCTCGATCGCGACAGCGACCATCGTGGTCGACTCACGCCGCAAGACCGTCAATCACCTCGAAGGCGGCATATTGAGCCGGCTTCTTGTGGAGGAGGGCCATGTCGTGCGCGAGGGCCAGCCGCTCCTGCGCCTCGAAAACACCCGCGCCCGTGCGGAAATGGACCAGTTGCGCGCCCGGCAGGTCGGCTTGCGCGTCAAGCTGGCCCGGCTGCGGGCGGAGCAGGCGCTCAGCACGACGCTGGAACTGCCGGAGCCGGCCCAGCTCGGCGAAAGTGTGGTGACCCAGGACGTGATCACGGCCGAGCACCGCCTGTTCAGGGCACGGCGCGAGATGTTCGAGCGGCGGATCGCCATCCAGCGCAAGACGATCGAGCAGCAGGACGCCGAGCTGACCGCGACTCGCGCCCAGATGGACGCGAATGTGCGCCAGTCCGAGCTGAACGAACGCGATCTGAGGGCCATCGCCCATCTCGTCGAGCGCGGCTTCGCCCGGCGCCCCCAGCTCACGGAACTGCAGACGCGCGAAAGCGAGCTGATCGGCCGCTCCGGCGAACTGATGGGCCGCAAGGCCAAGGCCGAGCAGGCCCGTGCCCAGGCGGAACTCGAGATCCTCGGTATCGAGACGGAATTCCAGCAGCAGGTCGCTGCCGATCTCCAGCAGGCACAGCTCGAGCTTGCCGATGTCACCGAACGCATGGCCGCCTCGGCGGACGTGCTGCGACGGGTCGAGATCGTGGCGCCGCAGGACGGCGTCGTGGTGAATATCCGCACCCGTACACCCGGTGGGGTCATCGCGCCCGGACAGCCCATTCTCGACATCGTGCCCGAGAACGAGCCGCTCGTCGTCGAGGCTCGCGTCGGCCTGCGCGACATCGACGCGATCCGCGTCGGTGCACCCGTTCAGGTCAGGCTCACGGCTTATAATCACCGCACGACAGCGCCCCTCGACGGCAAGCTGACTTATGTCGCGGCCGACCAGCAGGTCGATGAGCGCACGGGCAATGCCTTCTACGTGACCCGGGCCGAGATCGCGCCTGCGAGTCTCGAGGCGAATGTGAATGTGCGGCTCTATCCCGGCATGTCGGCCGAGGTTCTGATCCTCAACCGGCCGCGCAAGGCAGCCGACTATCTCCTCGCGCCCCTGACGGAGAGCTTCTCGCGCGCCTTCCGCGAGGATTGAGGCGCCAGAAAGATCCGAGTCGATCCCAGCTCTGCGCCCGGTCGTCCCCACGGCCGGGCGCATTGCATTGATGGTTATGAAATGGTTATGAGCTGAAATTAAAAGCAGTTAAAATAAGAAATATATTCAATAGAATTGGCAATGATATTAATAGATGAAATCTCATTGATTAACTGAATGTCAGAAACTCCCGAATATTAGTGCATTGAGTGCTTCGTTGCTGTGGGGCGCGCTGCTAGAAACATTTCGGGACAACGAGGATTTGCCCAAAGAGGGCGGTGGATACACTCGCAGGTTGCATGGCCCTGGGCCATGCCTGTGGTTCAACTCAAAGGAGACTGGCTCGTGGCGACACTCGAAGGCGGCGCATTCGACGACAGCCTGTTCGGCACCCGCAATCCCGATGTGATCTTCGGCAATGGCGGCAAGGATTTTCTCTTTGGCGGGAGGGGCAACGACACCCTTTTCGGCGGAGACGGTGACGACCTGATGTTCGGCCATTCCGACGACGACACGCTGTTCGGCGGTCGCGGCAATGACCGGATGTTCGGCGGCCACGGCAATGACGCGCTGTTTGGCGGCGCGGGCGATGACGTGATGTTCGGCGGGAACGGCCAGGACATCCTGCAGGGTGGTTCGGGCGACGATTATCTGCGCGGCGGCAATGGCGACGACGTGCTGATCGGCGGCGATGGCGACGACACGCTCGAAGGCACGGCCGGCAACGACGTGCTTCTGGGAGGAACCGGTGACGACGTCATGACCGGCGGCTCCGGCGACGACATCCTGACGGGCGGAGCTGGCGACGACATCATGACCGGCAATATCGGCCAGGATGTGTTCGTCTTCGCCGGCGGGGGTGGCAACGATGTCATCCTCGACTTCAAGGTCGGTCAGGATCTCCTGCAGATCTCGAAGGACATCAACGGCACCGGCATCGAGGCCGCGGGCGATCTTGCCGGCCGTGTCCACCAGATCGGCGCGCACACGCTCATCGACCTGGGCAATGGCGACACCGTCACCCTGATGAATGTCGACGCCAACAGCGTCCAGACCAATCCGGGCGACTATTTCAACGTGGTCTGACGAACGAGGGCGGTGCCGTGCCGGGAGGGCTACGGCACCGCCTTTTCGTTTCGACGGCCTGTGGGGACCTGGAACGGACAAGGGACGGCTTGACCCATGCATGAGACGCTCGAAATGCTGCGCGGCCAGACACTGACGGCGGGGCCGCGCTGGTTCTCGATCGGACGCGACATCCTCGTCATCATCTGGGATGTCGATCATCCCGTGGCCCAGGTGCCACCGCTGCCACGCGAGACCGCGCTGGCTTGCGCACCATGTGCCACGTTGCGCCTGCCGCGCGCCAATGGAGGCACGCGCCTCGTCTGGGCCTTGCGCCGCCCGCCGGCTGCACCGCTTCAGGTGACCGTGAGCGCCGGGCCGCTCGGGCCCGATGTGGCGCTCGCTTTGGGCGCGGTCGAGGATGTGCCGCCGCTCGCGCTCGAGACGTTCGCCGGCGGGCTCGAGGCGGCGGGGCGCCTGACGCTCGTTTCGACACTGCTCGGCCTCTGGTTCGGCCTGTTCAGGCTTGCCCGCAGCCGTGCGGCAATTCATCTGGTCCACGATTTCGTCGCCCGGCTTGCCGGGCAGGCGCCGCCTGCGCGCGGCGTCGCGCTCGGGCCGGACGATCTCACGCTCGTCGAGATGCCCGCCCCGGGTCGCCAGAAGTCATTCGAAGCCGGCTATCTCGTCAGCGCCGCCGGCATTCAACGCTGGCCTGGCCGCATCGTCACCGGCGAGAGGCTGCAGGAGGGACCGCGCCTCGCCTATGGGTTGATGCCGCGCGGGGACTTGCCCGTCGCCAACGCGTTCCTCGTCCTCGTCGGTTGCGGCGAGACGAGCATCCGGCCCTTCGAGCCGGGCCTGTCCGATTCCGTGCCCCTGATGCGCTGGCTGCGCGACCATGGCGAGCGGGCGCCGCGACTGCGTGCCCTGCTTCTCGCCGAAGTCGCATCGCGCGGCGGCGCCGGCCTCGCCTTCTCGCTCGAGAGCCAGCTGCGCGCGCCGCTTGAGCCGCGCCGCGTCGCCGGCGGCGGCCTCGAACCCTCCGCCGAGATCGTGACGGCGCTCGCCACCTCGGCAGGCACGCTCGTCACCGGCTGGTGGCGCGATCCCGCCGGCATGGTCGCAGGAATCGAGGCGCTCGATGCAGGCGGCGCGCCGCTGCCCATCGTCGGAGATGCCGGCTTCGCGCGCAGCTTTCCCGTCGATGTCGAGACACAGCCCGGTCACCGGGAGCGTGTGAAAGGCTTCGCCGTCCGCCTGCCGCAGGCCCGCGACCTGCTGCTGCAGCCGCGATTCCGCCTCGTCATGCAATCGGGCGCGCGCCTGCCGCTGACCCCGCCCTTGCAGCCGGCCCAGCCGGTTCAGGCGCGGGCGACGGCACTGCGTGCCATTCCGCCCCAGCATGTCGACGCCCCGATGCTGACGCAGGTGCTCGGCCCCGTCATTGCCGCGCTCCATGCCGACGTGATGAAGGACATCGGCGAGCCGACGGTCGTCAGCTTCGGCTCCGCGCCCACGCGCGCAAAGGCCACGATCGTCGTCCCGCTCTATCGCGTGCTCGACTTCCTCAAGTTCCAGATTGCGGCCTTCTCCGCCGATCCCTGGCTCCGCGACCATGCCGACATCGTCTATGTCCTCGACTCGCCCGAGCAGGCGGAAGAGGTCGAGCACCTGCTCGGCGGCCTCCATCTCGTCCATGGCCTGCCGATGCGCCTGGCGGTCATGCCGCGCAATGCCGGCTTCGCGCGCGCCTCGAATGCGGGGGCGGCTCTCGCGCGCGGCTCAGTCCTGGCGCAGGTGAATTCCGACATCATCCCGATGCGCTCGGGCTGGCTCGAGCAGCTGGCGGCCAGCCTGCGTCGCCGGCGCGGCGTCGGTGCGGTCGGACCCAAGCTCCTGTTCGAGGATGGCTCACTCCAGCATGCCGGAATGTTCTTCTCCCGCGACAGCAAGGGCCGCTGGCTTAACCAGCACTATCACAAGGGCCTGCCGCGCTTCTTCCCCGCTGCCAATATCGAGCGCATCGTCCCGGCCGTGACCGGCGCCTGCATTGTGATGCCAACAGAGCAGTTCAGGAGAGTTAACGGGTTTACTGAACAATATGTTATCGGAGATTACGAAGATTCGGATTTGTGCCTCAAAATAAACGCCTTGGATAGACATATCGTCTACGTTCCTAGTGTCGAGATGTACCATCTGGAGCGAAAGTCGATGGCGGCAAGCAGCGATTACATGCGGGGAATGGCCTGGCAGTACAATTGCTGGTTGCATGGCGAGCGC
>JBIPLL010000227.1:0-5265 GCA_044368425.1 Beijerinckiaceae bacterium | reverse complement strand
CCAAGACAAAAACCCGTTCACCTCAGCGCCGCAATTCCGGTGCAGCGAATGCCAGCAATGGCAGCACGCGACGCGACGAGATCCTGGACGCGGCAGCCTATTGCTTCGCCAGAACAGGATATGACGCAACCACCATGCGCGACATTGCTGAAAAAACGGGCATGATGGCGGGGTCGATCTATTATTACTTCCCGTCCAAGGAAGCCCTGCTGATCGCCGTGCACGAAGAGGCGGTGAGGCGGATCAAGACCCGCGTCGAGGCAGCCATTCGCGAGGATGGCGATCCGTGGACGAAGCTGCAATCAGCAAGTTCCGCCTATCTGGAAGCCCTCTCCTCCGAGGACCGCTTCGCACGCGTGGTCGTCACCGAATTTCCGCGCCAGCGCATGGCCCGCATTCGCACCAAGCTCATCGAGCATCGCGATGCCTTCGAGGACGTGTTCCGCACCCTTGTCGGCAATCTTCCGCTGGCCGACCATGTTGACCGCCGTCTGTGGCGCATCGGGCTGCTGAGCATGCTCGCCTGGACAATGGTCTGGTTCCGTCCCGGTCAGGGAAAGACCGCCCAATCGCTCGCCGCAGACCTGATCGGCTTGCTCAAGGACCGCACCGCCGCCTGAACGACGCATCGCGAGGCCGGGTGCCTTGCAATGTCGGACGTCTTGCGCCAACATCCAATTCTAACAACCGTTCGATAGAAATTCGGGAAGGATCGCCGTGGCGAACGAATGGCCCATCGAATCGCGTGTCGTGGGAACCGCCTTGCGGCGGCAGGCGGAACGGCAGCCGGATGCGCCGCTTCTGACCTTCGGCGACCTGCGCCAGAGCTACGGGCAATTCGATGCCAGCGCCAACCGCATGGCACATCTCCTGAGCCGGCTCGGCGTCAGCAAGGGTGATCGCGTCGCGCTGATGATGCCCAACAGCCCGGAATTCCTATGGAGCTGGTTCGGAGCCGCCAAGCTCGGCGCGATCTATGTCCCCATCAACACCGACTATCTCGGCGATATCCTGCGCTATCAGCTCGCCAAGGCGGAAGTGTCTCATATCGTCATCGATGCGAGCTTCCTGGGCCGCCTGGCCGATGTGATCGACGGCGTGCCAACGCTGCGCCATGTCGTGGTCAGGGGCGCGGCCCAGAGCGCCCTGCCCCGCGTCAATCTTGTATCCGTCACGGAAATGGAGCGCGAAAGCGCGAGCGATCCGGGAATCGAGCAGCACTACACCGACCCGCATGCCATCTCCTTCACCTCGGGGACGACAGGCCCCTCGAAGGGGGTGCTGGCAACGAACTGCCACGTGACGACCTTCGCCCTCGACTGGATCGAGTGCACGGGATTTCGGCCCGATGACCGGCTCTATTCCTGTCTGCCTCAATTCCACGCCATCGCGACATGGCTCGGCTTCCTGCCGACGATCTTGTCCGGCGCCAGCGCAACCGTAACGGAGCGCTTTTCCGCGAGCCGGTTCTGGGACGACGTTCGCGCCGCGAATGCGACGGTGGCGCACGGCATCTTCTCGATGATCCCGATCCTTCTCAAGCAGCCGCCCCGCCCGGACGACGCGACTCAGCCGGCCCGTGTCTTCTATATCGGGCAGCAGAACGAGGAATTCGAGCGCCGGTTCAATTGCCGGATCGTGGAGGTGTTCGGCTCGACCGAGACGGGCATCGTCACCTACACGCCGCTGGACACACCGCGCCGCAAGGGCAGTTGCGGCAAGGCGAACAACCGAACCTTCGACGTGATGCTCGTGGACGACGAGGACCAGGAGGTTGCGCCCGGACAGGTGGGCGAAATCGTCGTGCGCCCGCGCCAGCCCTGGTCCATGCTGCGCGAATATTACGGCATGCCGTCCGAGACGATCCAGGCCTTCCGCAATCTCTGGTTCCATACCGGCGACGCGGCCAAGGCAGATGCCGATGGCTATCTTTATTTCGTGGATCGCAAGAAGGACGCCATTCGTCGCCGCGGCGAGAACATCTCGTCTTTCGAGCTCGAATCCGTCGTCAACCGGATGCCGGAGGTTCTCGAATGCGCCGCCGTGGCGGTGAAGTCCGAACTGACCGAGGATGACGTCAAGATCGTCATCGTCCGCCAGCCGGAGGCGCCGCTGACGGCACAGCAAGTCTGGGCCTTCTGCGAGGCGTATATGCCGCGCTTCTGGGTGCCGCGCTACGTCGAGTTCCGCGACAGCCTGCCCAAGACGCCGAACCAGAAAGTGCAGAAGTATCTGCTGCGCGAGCGCTCCGACGCGGGAGATCTGCACGACCGGGGTGAGTTTACCGCAAGCGCGCGCGGCTCTCGGGCGCCCTCGCCATGACAGCGGCTTCCGGAGGGGAGTTGAAGGTCGAGCGTCTGGGCGCCGTCACGCGCTTCACCCTCGACAGGCCCCACGCGATGAATTCCTATTCGTCGGAGCTGGTCGATGCGCTGAACCATGCGCTTGACGAGATGGCGATCGATCCCGACCAGCGCGTGCTGATCGTTGCCGGCTCCGGCAAGGCTTTTTGCTGCGGCGCGGACCTGAAATACATGGCAGCCATCGAGGGCGATGCTCGCGCCATGGCGTCCTTCCTGCGGCGCCTCAATCGCTTCATCGACGCACTCGACGATCTGGACAAGCCGGTCATCGCCCAGGTCAACGGGCTCGCGCTCGGTGGCGGGCTCGAGACGATGCTCGCCTGCGACATCATCGTGGCCGCCGATACGGCCAGCATCGCCGATCCGCACATTACCATCGACGCCGTGCATGGAGCCGGCGGCTCACAGCGCCTCGTGCGTGCCGTCGGCCTGATGCGCGCGCTCGATCTGGCGCTCACGGCCCGTCCCCTGACTGCCGCCGAAGCGCAAGCCTGGGGCATCGTATCTCGCGTCGTTCCGCAGCAGGAGCTGGCGCAGACGACACTTGCCCTCGCCCAGGCCATCGCCGCACGCGACGCTCTCGTCACGCGCGACATCAAGAGGCTGGTCAGGCTGTCCATGTCCGCGTCGCGCGAGACGGGACTGGCCAGCGAGCATCACGCCTTTCTCGACGCCGCCGCGCGGCCGGGCTTCGTCTCGGCCATGGCGCGCTTCGCCAATCGCAAGACAGGCTCGGGGGCCTGAGCCACAACGGACAGGGAGGTTTACATGGATGCGCGCCAGCAGGAGCTGAAGGCCACCTTCATCAAGAACCGTGGCTACTGGAACAACTTCTGGGACGGCCTTCTGCTGCTGTCGCCGGATTTCTTCGAGGCCTATCTGAATTTCTCGTCGGTGCCGTGGAAGTCCGGCCCGCTCGAACCCAAGGTCAAGGAATTCATCTATATCGCCATCGACGCATCGACGACGCATCTCTACGAACCGGGCCTGCGCATCCATATCGAAAACGCCCTCAAATATGGCGCGACGAAGGAAGAGATCATGGAGGTGTTCCAGCTCACCTCCGTGCTCGGCATGCACACCTGCACCATGGGCGTGCCGGCGCTGGTCGAGGAACTGAAGGAAGCCGGCCAGGGCGGCGATATCGAGAAGCTGCTGGAAGACCCGCATCGCCAGCAGCTCAAGGCAGAGTTCATCAAGAACCGCGGCTACTGGAGCGACTTCTGGAACTCGCTCCTCGCGCTCGATCCGGCCTTCTTCCAGACCTATCTGCGCTTCTCCTCGATCCCCTGGCAGCAGGGGCCGCTGGAGCCAAAGGTCAAGGAATTCATCTACATCGCCATCGACGCGGCCACGACCCATCTCTACGAGCCCGGCCTGCGCATTCACTACCGCAACGCCATCAAGTATGGCGCAACGCGGGAGGAACTGATGGAGGTGCTTCAGCTGACCAGCGTGCTAGGCATGCATACCTGCACGGTCGGCGTGCCGATCCTGATGGATGAATTGCGCAAGATCGGCCAAGCCCCGTGAGGACGTCATGACGCTGACACCAACCCATCGCGTCGCCGCCTACCCGGACCAGACGGTCGCCATCCTGGGCGGCACTTCTGGGGTCGGTCTGTCGGCGGCCCTGCAACTGGCGGCGCTGGGAACGCGCCGCTTCGTCCTGAACGGGCGCAATCGGGACCGCGGCCGGGAAGCCGTGGACAGGTTGCGCGCCGCTGCACCTGATGCCGAGATCGTCTTCGTTGCGGGCGATGTCGGTCAGGCCGCGACATCCGAGGAACTCGTGGCGACGGCACGGGACCACTTCGGGAGGCTTGACGGGCTCGTGGTCTCGGCCGGCGGGAACTTCCCGCCCAGAATCCTGGAGAAATTGCCGCGCGCCGATGCCGAGGCGATCGTGCAGGAATATCTGATGGGCACGATCTATGCGTTCCAGGCCGCCCTGCCTGTCCTGCGCGAAGGCGGAGGCGGCTCGATTGTCGCCGTCGCCTCGGATGCGGCCAAGGTGGCGACGCCCGGCGAAAGCGTGATCGGAGCGGCACTGGCCGGTATCGTCATGCTCAGCCGCGTGGCCGCCATCGAGGCATCGCGCAACGGCATCCGGGTGAACGCGGTCACGCCCTCGATCATCCAGGGCACGCGCACCTATGACATGGTGATGAGCGATCCATTCTCGCAGCGCCTGTTCGGCAAGGCGCACGAACGGGCGAGGCTGGGTGTCGCGACCGCCGACGACGTGGCCGCAACCGTCGTCTTCCTGCTCGGTCCGGGTTCGGCGCGGCTGACCGGTCAGGCCATCAGCGTGAATGGCGGAATTTCCGCCGCATGAACGGGGGGAACGGCGCATGACGGGCATTCAGGAGCCGGGATACGAGGCCTGGGTGCTGCCGCGTCTCATCGAGGAGCGCGCGCGGCTTCAGCCCGACGATCCGCTCGTGATCACCGAAAGCGGCGCACTCAGCGGCACCGAGGTCAACGCGCAGGCCAATCGCTTTGCCCATGCGCTGATCGAAGCCGGGATCGAACCTGGCCAGAGCTGCGCGGTGATGATGGTCTCGTCGCCCGAATACATCGCCGTCTGGTTCGGGATCGCCAAGGCCGGGGCCGTCGAGGTGCCGCTCAACACGGCCTATCGCGGCGACATCCTGCGACATGTGCTGCGGACGTCGGAAACGACCACCATCATCGCCGATGCCGCGTTCATGCCGGTCATTGCCGAAGTCCTTCCGCAATGCCCGACCGTGACCCGTATCGTCGTGCGCGGGGCGGTCCCCGAAGGATTGCCGGTTGAGGCCGTCTCGCTCGACGCATTCGTGTCTCGCCGCACAGACAATCCTGGACTGGCGGTCGATTTCCGCGCGCCTGCCTGCATCATGTTCACCTCGGGCACGAC
>JBIPLL010000226.1:0-5270 GCA_044368425.1 Beijerinckiaceae bacterium | reverse complement strand
CTGGCGCGGATCGGGCGCTACCCGACCGCTTGGCGAAAATTGTGCCGCGTCGCCGGGCAGATCGCGTTCGAGGGCCGACCGCTCATCGAACACGCATCGACGCGCGATAAGCTGGGATGCGCCTGGGCCGAGATCGAAACACAGCGCCTCACTGCGTTGCGCCTCCTCGAGATGCTGGACGCAAAGGAGGACCTCGGCAGCCTGCCCTCCATGCATAAGCTTTCCTATTCCGAGTTCGAGCGGCGCTTCGCTGACTTGGCGCAGGAGCTGCTGGGCCCATGGGGCCTGCTCGCCGAGGGCTATGAGCACGCGGATCTCATGGTTGGCACATCCTCGGGGGAGCCTGGAGCCTGGCCGCATGAAGCGATGTGGGCTCGGGCGGTCACCATCTTTGCCGGCACGTCGGAGATCCAGAGAAACATCATCGCCGACCGTGAATTGGCGCTGCCGCGGGAGCCACGGATATGAGCACCGGCTTCAGACTGACATCTGAGCAATCGATGCTGCGTGAAGCATTGCGCGAACTGTGCGCCACGGAATCAACCGCCGCACATGTCCTCGAAGTCTGGCAGGAACAGCGCCCTTTCGACGATGAGCTTTGGCATGCGCTTGCGGCCAATGGCTGGCTCGGTCTGTGCTCAGACGAATCCCACGGCGGCGCAGGCATGGGTATCGTCGAACTGAGCTTGCTTGCCGAAGAGTTGGGGCGTGCTGCGGCTGCCGCGCCCGTCCTGCCAAGCCTGATCGTCGGCCTGGTCTTGCGGGAAAGCGGCGCCACATCGGAGCTCTCGGCTGCGCTCGTTGACGGCAGTACGCGCATCGCTCTCGGTCTGTCGCGGGATGGATTCGATTTTCAGGCTCCGCTTCTCGAACGGGCTGGCGGACGGCTGAACGGCCAGGCTGCCTTCGTGGCCTGGGCCGCAGCAGCGCATCAGTGTCTATTGCCCATGGACGGTGAAACCCTCGTCTGCGTCCCTCAACACCTGTTCTCCGTACGGCCAAGGAAAACCATGGATCTCGGCCTGCCGTTGGCGGATGTGCTGCTGCGTGAGGCCGACGATCGCGAACTCATGTTCCTCAGCTTCTCTCGCGCGCGCCTTTTCGATCTGAGTGCGGTGGCGGCGGCGGCGGAGATGCTCGGCTCCATGCAGCGCTGTTTGGAGCTGAGCCTTGACTACGCGCGTGTCAGAAAGCAGTTCGGTCGCGCCATCGGCACGTTCCAATCCGTCAGGCACATGTGCGCCGACATGGCGACAGAGATCGAGAATACGAAGAGTGTCGTTCGGGCGGCCGCAACGGCGCTATCCGAGGCATCAACATCAGCCTATGCGCACTGCGCCAAACTCCAGGCGAACCGCGCTGCCCGGATTGTCTGGACCAATGCGCTCCAGGTTCATGCGGGCATCGGCTTCACCTGGGAACATGAACTTCACCTGCACATCAAGCGGCTGATGTCGCTGCAGGGTCTTTTCGGCACACAGGCTGGTTTGTCCGATGAGGTCTTCCGCTTCGCTCGCTCGGCATGATTGCAGCTCGCGGCGCGGCAAAGAGTGAGGGCGAAAGAACACGGCACGGCCGTGCCACAGCCGTCCGCTCAAGCCACTTCGTATCCCAGGACCGCTTTGGTCTCGAGGCACTCTTCCAAGCCCCACTTGCCGTACTCGCGTCCGTTTCCGGACTGCTTGTACCCTCCGAAGGGGGCGGCATCATCGCCCTTCGGATCATTGATGTGGACGGAACCGGCCTGCATTCGGGCAGCAATCCGGCGGGCTAGCATCAGGTCACCAGACTGAATATAGGCCGCCAGGCCATAGGGCGTGTCATTGGCGATGCGAATAGCATCGTCTTCGTCATCGTAGGGGAGGATGGCCAGTACAGGCCCGAAGATTTCCTCGCGCGCGATCGTCATGTCGGGATGGACATTGGCGAAGACAGTTGGCTTGACGTAATAGCCTACCTCGAGTGCCTCAGGCCGACCGCAACCGCCGGCGACCAGCGTCGCCCCTTCTTGTATGCCGATCGCGATAAGGCGTTGGATCCGGTTGAAATGCGCCTCGCTAATCACAGGGCCAAGGTTCGTAGAGGCCGCAAGCGGATCTCCGACCTTGATCGATGTGGCGACTGACCTCGCTATGGAAATCGTGCGCTCGTGTTGGTCTTTGCGGACGAGCATTCGGGTCGGAGCATTGCAAGACTGACCGCTATTGTTGAAACAGCGCAATACTCCGCGCGTGACCGCAGCTTCCAGATCGGCGTCTGGCAAGATGATGTTGGCGGATTTGCCGCCCAGTTCCTGATGGATGCGCTTCACCGAATCCGCAGCTCTCTTTGCAACCGAGATTCCAGCCTTTGTCGAGCCGGTGAACGAAACCATGTCGATCCCGGGATGCGCGGCGATTGCATCGCCGACGGTGGCGCCATCGCCGTTGATCACGTTCACGACGCCTTTCGGCACTCCGGCATCATGCAGGACCTGCGCAAACATGAGGGCACTGAGCGGAGCAAGCTCGCTCGGCTTCAATACCATCGTGCAGCCCGCCGCCAAGGCTGGCGCGACCTTGCAGACGATCTGGTTGATCGGCCAGTTCCACGGCGTGATCATGCCGATGACGCCGATCGGCTCGCGCAAGATCCTCGTCGAGCCAAGCATTGTCTCGAAATCAAAACGAGCCAGCGCTTCGATTGTTTTCTCGAGATGGACAACACCAGAGTAAGCTTGGGCTTGCCGCGCCAGTTTCGATGGCGCGCCCATCTCCATCGTGAGAATGTCCGCGAACGCGTCCAGCCTCTGCGAAAAGACATCGAGCACCCGGGACAGCAACACCAGCCTATCGGTCCTCGATGTCACCGAGTAGCTTGCGAAGGCGGCCCGAGCCGCCCGAGCCGCCTTGTCGACGTCGTCGCATGTGCCCATGGCGATCGTGGCGAACGGCTTTTCGGTCGCGGGGTTTATAACATCAAGTTTGCTCTCGCCGGCAGGAGCCTGCCAAGCGCCATCAATATAGAAGTGCCGCGTTCTGAGGCTGGTCAACACATCGGATATCGTCATTGTCGTAATCCTCGGAATTTGGTGCGGCCCACTCGACCATTCGCGATGAATTGACATTCACCTCATCCGCTCCAGGGCTCACGGCTGGCTGGTCTGGCATCCCGGCCGCGCGCCACGAAGCGGGCGATGATCACGTCGCGGCGTCCGACATAAACGGGTAGCGGTAGTCGGTGGCCGGCGTGTAGGTTTCCTTGATCGTGCGTGGAGACACCCAACGGATCAGATTCCAGAGCGATCCCGCCTTATCGTTCGTTCCCGAGGCGCGCGCGCCGCCGAACGGTTGCTGGCCAACCACTGCACCGGTCGGCTTGTCGTTGATATAGAAATTCCCAGCCGCGCCTCTTAGCATGTTGGACGCCATCGCGATCGCGCTGCGATCAACAGAGAAGATCGATCCGGTCAGCCCGTATCTCGCTGTTGTGTCGATCTTTTCCAGGACATCCGCGAAACGGTCATCATCATAGACGAATACGGAGGCGATCGGTCCGAAGAACTCTTCGGACAGGAAGCTGGAGCCGATGTCGTCAACCGAGAGGAGGGTGGGGGAGATGAAGTATCCCTCGGATTTGTCCACGCCTCCGCCGCACAGGACCACGGCATCCGTTCGCGCCTTCGCGATTACCTGCGCGAGACGATCGAAGGAATCCTGATCTATGACCGCTCCCATGAAGTTCGAAAGATTGGACACCTCCCCAACCCGGATGGTCGCTATCTCGTCACACAGTCGCTCTCGCAGCTTCGGCCAGAGTGAACGGGGCGCGAAGATTCGGGACGCGGCCGAGCACTTCTGCCCCTGATACTCGAAAGCGCCGCGGATGATGGCTGTCGCCAATGCCTCGCTATCCGCGCTCGCATGCGCGACAACAAAATTCTTGCCGCCGGTTTCCCCAACGATGCGCGGGTATGTCCGATATCGGCCAAGTGCGCTGCCGATCTTCCCATACAATTCATTGAAGATCTCCGTGGAGCCAGTGTAATGGAGGCCCGCAAAGCCAGGATCAGCAAGCGCGATACGGGAAATCTCGGCGCCGCTCCCGTAGACAAGGTTGATGACGCCGTCCGGCAATCCGGCCTGTCGCAGGATTTCCATCACATAATGGGCGGCGAACTTCGCGGTTCTGGCGGGCTTCCAGATCACGGTGTTGCCCATCAAGGCGGGGGCGGCGGGCAGGTTTCCAGCAATCGCGGTGAAATTGAACGGTGTTATCGCGAGGACAAAACCTTCCAACGGCCGATAATCGACGCGATTCCAGGCGCCGGCAGCCGACAAGGGCTGCTCGGAGTAGATACGGACCATGTATTCGACGTTCAGTCGCCAGAAATCGATCAACTCGGCGGCCGAGTCGATTTCGGCCTGATGGACCGTTTTCGATTGCCCCAACATCGTCGCGGCGTTCAGCTTGGAACGCCACGGCCCGGAGAGAAGCTCCGCCGCCTTTAGGAACACGGCCGCCCGTTCCGTCCAGGGGCGCTGCGACCAGTCTGGCCAGGCCTTGTTGGCGGCTGCGATTGCTGAAAGCACCTCGTCTGGGCCCGCAAGATGGGCCATCCCCAGCACGTGGGAATGCCGGTGCGGCATGACGGCCGGCTCGAGTTGGCCCGTCTTGACCTCCTTGCCACCGATGATCAGCGGCATCTCGATCCGGCGCCCGCGCATCGCCTCAAGTTCAGCCTTGATGCTGGCGCGCTCGGGCGACCCTGGCGCGTACTCCTTCACTGGTTCATTGCGCGGCGTCGGGGGTTGCATCGCGCCGTGTTCGATCAGGTGGTGGGCTAGCATGTCGACGGAACCTTACTGAAGGGAGGCTTGGATGAACTGGATCGACCGCGCCTTGACGCGCGCTTGCCTAACGATCAAGCAACAGCGCGGCGTGATCGGTTGATCACTTCAGACACTGCCTTCGACGTCGCCGGCGCCATGGTCCAGCCGAGGTGACCATGTCCGACGTTCAGGAAAAGATTGGACAGCCGCGTCGCTCCGACGATTGGAAGGCCGTCTGGCGTCATCGGTCGGAAGCCCGCCCAATACTGCGCGGAGGAGTAGTCAAGAGACTTTCCAAACAAAGCCGAGACGTAGTCCATAGGTATTCTGCAGGCGACTTTGTCGATTGAGGTGTCGTAGCCAGCGAATTCGGCTCGAAAGGTCACGCGGATGGATGAGCCGAGGCGCGACATCGCAAGCCGTCGCGAGCTGTCGATGACGGAACTGTTGAGGTTCGGC
>JBIPLL010000225.1:0-5274 GCA_044368425.1 Beijerinckiaceae bacterium | reverse complement strand
GGTCGGGCCTTTCGGCCTGCGCGTCGCCTTCTGGGTCGCGCTGGGTCTCGTCTGTGCGAGCTTCTTCCGCTACGGCCTCGGGGTGCTTCTGGGCGCCGTCGGGCTGCTGATCCTCGCCAATCTCTTTAAGCGGGGTGGGCGCGAGACTCTGCTTCTGTGCCGCGACAGCCGTGCCGACGGCGCCCGTCAGGCCCTGCCGGTCGGCCTTGCCTGCGCGGTTGTCGGCATCGTCATCGGCATCGGTCGCGACAACCTCTTCCTCGCGCTCGTCCTGACGATGCGCTTCAGCCTCGTGCTCGGCATGGGCATCCCGACCATCCCGAACTACATCATCACGAGCTCGCTGGCCGCGCCCATCCTCGTCAAGCTCGGCGTGCCCGAGATCGTCGCGAGCGACACCTCGTCTTGCGCCGCTCCGGCATGACGGAGGACTGGTCGCTCTGCCGGGGAGGGGAGTGCCGTAGCCTCGGCACGCTCGTCCCGGCTGATCTCGATCCCGTCATGCTCGAGCCGTGCCGCTGACGCCTCAGCGCCCGCGCATCACCATGCGCGAGCCGCGCACCTCGTAGGATTCGAGCCGGTCGAGGAAGCTGAGGCCGAGCAGGTTCTCGTGCAGGGCGCCCGGCTGCGCCACGAGCGCCGGCACATTGCGCTCCTCGATGGTGCCGATCGACAGGCGCGCGATCCGCACCGCCGCTGCCGTCGTGCGGCCGTTTGCGGTCGAGACAGGCTGGTCGAAGCGCAGCGCCTCCGGCTTGAGCCCCATCGCCCTGGCCGTCTCGGCGGTGAGGACGACGGTGCTCGCGCCCGTGTCGACCATCATCCGGCCCGTAGTGCCGTCGAGCTTCGCCTGCGCGACGAAATGCCCGTCGGCACGGCGGCTGAGCGTGACCTCGCGCACCCCTGTTTCGATCACGCTGCCGGGTACGAGCTCGCCGCGCATGCGATCGACGACGACCGCGACATCGTCGCGATACGAATAGGCCGCGACGAGGCCGAGACCGATGGCGATCCAGGCGACGAGCGCAATGAGCGCCTGACGCCAGCGCCCGCGCGCTTCGCTCGCCACCCATCCCGCCAGCGCCACTGTGATGATGCCGGCATAGACGCCGTGTCCGAACTCCTCGATGGGCAGGCCCATCACCACGCCCTGGTCATGCAGCACGACCAGAAGCAGCATCGCACCCAGAACGACGGCGAAGAGAATGCGGCTCATGCCGGCGCGCTCCTCTCGACGGAGCCACCCTCGATCCGCGCCAGCCGCTGCGGCAATTGCGCCATCACGGCCAGCCTCTGCGCCTCGCTCATCGACAGCCAGCCGCCGATTTCCGCGCCCGACCGCCCGCAGCCGACACACAGGCCGCTTGGCGCATCGATCACGCAGACCCGGATGCAGGGGCTCGATATGACTGGCGGCACGGACGGACCTTGAGCACGAGGAAAACCAGACCGTGAGATAGGCACTCGTCTGCGCATTTCCAATCAGGCTGCGTCCGGGCTGGAATGGTGTTCACACCCAGCCCAGGCCAGCCACCAGCCCGATGCCGATGCCGATCTCGCCGATTTGCTGGCTGGCGCCCGCGATGTCCCCGGTCTGGCCCCCGATGAGCAGCCGGGCCCAGCGCACCAGCACCAGCGTCGCCGCGACGGCGAGCGCCATGCCGAGCCACAGCGGCGCCCCGGAGAGGCCCGACGGCACCAGCAGGGCGGTGGTGAAGCCCACCCCCAGCGCCACGGCAATGCCGAAGTCGAGCGGGCTTGGCCGCCCGACACTGACCGAGAAGCCATCGACTCGCGCCGAGGGCAGGAGCGTGATCGGGATCAGCCCGCAGACCCGCGACAGGCAGGCAAGCGCCAGCACGACGCAGGCCAGCGCGACCGGAGCCAGTGCCCCCGCAAGTGCCGCGACCAGACTCACGCGCAGGATCAGCGCCAGCATGAGCGCCGCCCCGCCGAATGAGCCGATGCGGCTGTCGCGCATGATTTCCAGCCGCCGCTCGGGCGTGCGCCCGCCACCGAGCCCGTCGGCCGTATCGGCAAGCCCGTCCTCGTGAAAGGCGCCGGTTGCGAGCACACCGGCAGCAATTGCCAGCGCGCCTGTCACCGTTGCTGGCAGCCCGGCGAAATCCGCAATCGCCGCCACAAGCGCACCGGGCAGCCCGATGACAAGCGAGGCGACCGGCAGCGCCCGCGCCATGGCGCCGAAATCGGGCATGCGGTGCGGGTCCGTCTCGCCCGGCAGGCATGGGACGCGCAGGCGGGAATAAAAGCGGATGGCGAGTGCCGTGTCGTGGAGCGGCGCGAGGAGGCGCGAAGCAACGCCCGGCGCTTCCGGTTGGGGAACTGTCACGGCACACTCCCGTTGGGCGCGAGACTGGTGCGCGCCCGCGACGGCTTCCGCCCCGGTCGGCACCCCGCTATAGCTCGCCCCGACTTTGCGCCAAAGCCGTTTGCGACCTTCGCTCACGGCACGACGATGGAACGACGCCCATGACCGCCGGCCTGACCGCCCTGCCTTTCGATGACGTGCGGGCGCTTCTGCGGCAATTGCCGCCGCCCGACCGGGAGGCCGTCGACGAGGCCCGCGCCCGCGATATCCGCCTGACCAAGCCGCCGGGCAGCCTCGGACGGCTTGAGGAGATCGCGCTCTGGCTCGCCGCCTGGCAGGGCCGTCCGCCCACGGTGACGCGCCCGCTGGTCTGCGTCTTCGCGGGCAATCATGGCGTCGTGCGCCACGGTGTCTCTCCCTATCCGCAGGAAGTGACGCGCCAGATGCTGGAGAATTTCGCGGCGGGAGGCGCCGCGATCAGCCAGATCTGCGCGACATATGAACTCGGCTTCAAGGTCTTCGATCTTGCCCTCGACCTGCCGACCGGCGACATCACGCTCGAGCCGGCTCTCGACGAGCGCGCCTGCGTGGCAACGCTCGCCTATGGCATGGAGGCCATTGCCGGCGGCACGGATCTCCTGTGCCTCGGCGAGATGGGCATCGGCAACACGACCATTGCCGCCGCGATCTATGCGGCCCTGTTCGGCGGCGATCCGGCGCACTGGGTCGGACGCGGGACCGGCGTCGACGATGCGGGCCTCGCCCGCAAGGTGGCTGCCGTGACGGCCGCGCTTGCAACCCATTCCGGCCATCTGTCCGACCCGCTATCCGTGCTGGCCCGGCTCGGCGGCCGCGAGATCGCGGCCCTGTGCGGCGCCATCCTTGCCGCGCGCCTGCAGCATATCCCCGTCATCCTCGACGGTTACGTGGTGACGGCCGCTGCCGCGATCCTCAAGGCCCTCCAGCCCGACGCGCTCGACCATTGCCTCGCCGGCCATGTCTCGGCCGAAGGAGCCCATCGCGAGGTGCTCGACCGGCTGGGATTGAAGCCGGTCCTCGATCTGGAGATGCGGCTCGGGGAGGGGACCGGCGCCGCGCTCGCGGCCGGCATCGTAAAGGCGGCAGCAGCCTGCCACGGCGGCATGGCAACATTCGCGCAGGCGGGTGTCAGCGAAAAAACGGCAGGCCCGGGCGCCTGAGCCGATCAGGCTGCCTTGTGGCCTTCCTGAACGGCGGGAAGGGCGTCGATCACGCGCTCGGACGGGAAAGTGACGATCACCTCCGTCCCCAGCCGCAACGTGGAATTCAGTTGGAACGTGCCGCCGTGCAGGTCCACGAGCCCCTTCACGATGGGCAGGCCGAGGCCGGAACCCTGCTCCGCCGTCTTGATGGCCAGCGACCCGCGTCCGAAAGAGGCGAGCACCGTCGGGATTTCTTCCTCGGGAATGCCCGGGCCGGTATCCTTGACCGAGACATATTGCCCGCCTGAGGCGGTCCAGCCCGCCTTGATCTCGATATCTCCGCCAGGCGGCGTGAACTTGATCGCGTTCGACAGCAGGTTCAGCACGATCTGCCGGACGGCTCGTTCGTCCGCCCAGAGCCGCGGCAGGTTCGGCTCCACGGTCTCGCGCACCGTCTGCGCCTTGGCCTTGGCGCGCAGGCCGAGCATGTGGCGCGATTCCTCGATGATATAGGCGATCGAGACAGCTTCCTCGTTGAGTTCGTAGCGCCCGGCCTCGATGCGCGACAGATCCAGGATTTCGTTGATCAGATTGAGCAGGTGCTGCCCGCTGCCATGGATGTCGGCGGCATATTCCTTGTATGCCGGCGCCGCATGCGGGCCGAACAGCTCGTTCTTCATCACCTCGGAAAAGCCGAGAATGGCATTGAGCGGGGTGCGCAATTCATGGCTCATCGTGGCGAGAAAGCGCGACTTCGCGAGATTGGCTTCCTCGGCCTTGCGCCGCGCCTGATCCGAATTGGCCTTGGCTTCCTCGATCTCGAGGAACAACGCGTCCTTCTGCACCCGGAATTCCAGATGCGCGACCGCGCTGCCATGCAGCTGGTTCGTCAGAAAGACGAAATAGACGAGCGCGCTCACCCCCATCAGGGCGATGGTGAAGGCATCGATGCCCTGTCCCGGCATCATCAGCCCGAACATGGCGCAGGCGAGCGGGAACATGGCGGCATAGACCGCCATCGGGATCGCCGACGACAGCGTCGCCGTGACGGCTGCAACGATCAGCAGCACGAACAGCACGAACACACGGGCCGACGCGTGCTCGGCCGTCAGCAGCACCATGACGATCAGCGACCAGGACATGCCCTGCAGCGTGCTGATCAGCACGAATCGCCGCCGCCAAGTCTTCAGGATGACGTCTTCCGCCGCAAGCTGGAGGAACAGTCGCGCCGTGACGCCCATCAGGGCCGTCGAGGTCATGACGATGAGCAGCCAGATCAGCAGCGGCTTCACATCGACCCAGAGGGCTGCAGCCGCGCCGATGGCGGCCGCCAGCACGACGAGCGAAAGCGTCGCACCGCGATGCTGCTGGGCGAAGAGACGCAGCAATTCCTCGTCGAAGGAGCGCTGCAGGCCCGTGGACGATGTCAGGCGTTCGCGCACGGCGCGGATTTCGGACGCGGAGCGCCGGCGCCGGGCCGTCTCGGCCGGATCGGCACCGCGCCCCCGTTCGATCATCTCGGCCGTCAGTTGCGTCATGCTCGCCGCTGCACCATCTCGCTTGCTCGACCCCGTGCGGCATCGTTGCGGCACGCGGCAGACCGCCGGGGATTACCCGACAATCGAAGCCCCACACTGAGGGCAAAACGTTAAGCTCCTGTTCATGCAAACCGGTCGATTTCGCTGGAGAGTTTCACTGGAACCGGGGACATGGGCCTTCGACGCTGGCTCGCCATCGCGGCGGGGATAGGCCTGTGCCTCTACA
>JBIPLL010000636.1:0-5282 GCA_044368425.1 Beijerinckiaceae bacterium | reverse complement strand
CCCACTGTTATAGAGCGCGCCGACGGTTGACGCTGGCAGCGAGGCTGGGGACACCGAGATCGTCGGGCAGGCGCGGAAGCCGAAGTCGATGGTGTTCTCGGTGTTAGTCGCGCCGGAGGTTCCGGGTTCTCCACCCGGCGTGAGCGTGAAGGCAAAGCTCGTCGAGGTCGCACCCCATCCACCGGGCTGGCTGCCATCGTTGTTGTTGTCAGTGGCGTCGTCCGTGCCAGCAGCGACAGTCGACGCCAGCTGATAGGTTCCGTTTGGCGTTACGCGCACCTTGTAGCTGCCAGCCGTGTAAACGGTGAAGCCGTATGCTCCGCTCGCGTTCGTCGTGGTGCTGGTGATGAAGGCGTTGGTGCCGCCATTGAGCAACTCGACGGCGACACCGCCGATGCCGGCGTCACCCGCATCCTTCACGCCGTTGTTGTTCACGTCGTTGAAAACCGTGTCGCCGAGCAGCATGCCGCTGAACAAACCGAAGTCCACGGTGAGTTCCGTGTCCGCATCCGTGTCACCGTCGGTGATCGACTCCAGGCCTGACCGCAGGTCGATCACAGGACTGTACATCGCGGTGTTCAGTCCGCCGGGTTGCGCACCATTGTTGTCATTGTCCACGCCGTTATCGAGCGTGCCGGGAGTGCCCGAAGTGATCCAGTTACCTGCGGGAGGCGCGACCTTCACAACATAGCGACCCGGCAGCAGGCCGGTGAAGGCGTAAGCACCCGTGCCGGATGTCGTCGTGCTGCCCACGAGCACGTCATCGCCATTTCCTGCAGCATAATCCGTCGAGGTGAAAAGCTGCACGGTGGCTCCGCTGATTCCGGATTCACCCGCATCCTTCACACCGTTGGTGTTGGCGTCGTTCCAGACCAGATTGCCGAGGGTCAGTTTGTTTTCGCAGAGATAAACGTCGTCGATCACGACCGGACCACTGGTCGGCGCTCCAGTGAAGAGCAGGCTAATCGAATTGATCTGCGCGACGGTCGCGGTCGGCGCGATGGCAAACTGCAGCGTGAATTTTCTCCAGTTGGCCTGAGTGGCATTGGCCGTCGCCTCATTCCATCCGTTGTAGTCCGCCGGCGCGAAGCTGGTTTTTGGGCCCGTCCACTTGCTCTGCGACGCGGAGAAGTACTGGTAAGTGCCCTGTGACGGGCCGCTGGTGATCTGGATGATGTTGCTGCCCGCACCCATGTCGAGCACGAAGGCCGACTGCGCCGCACTGGCCGTCTCGGCCCAGACTCCGAACTGATACGATTTGCCCGCTCGCAACACCGTGCTCCACGCGCCACCGCCCGAAGGCTTGATGAGCACGCAGGAGTCCGTGTTCTCCAGGAGCATGTAACGTCTGCCGTGATGTGCCTTCGCACTCTCAGTCCACGCCACTTTCGCACCGCTACCCGTAGCGAACACCTGCATGTCCTTGATCGGTGCGCCGAGCGGACTTGTTCCATTTGTGCCGGCGACCCAGCGGAGGGAGTTCACGTTCGCACCAAAGGTTGTGCCTGTGCCGTTGTAGCCGAGCACGGCTGCCAGAGCGCCGGTCGTGTTCGCGTTGCCGTCGAGTTCAAAGCTCGGATTGGCCATTAGGTTGTTGGCATAGCACAGATCCGGAGTCGCAAATCCGAAGTCGATGGTAAGATCGCCATTGGTATCGTCTCCATCGACGCCAACACCGGGTTCAGTTCCCGCTGCGAGATTCACGATCGGACTGCGCACAGCCGTGCCGCCTGCTCCGATCTGCCGCGCGTTGTTGTCGTCGTTGATTCCGTTGTCGAGATTCACGACATTCGCGGCGACCGTCGGATACGTCGCCGACGGCGTTGGTATCCGCACATAGTAGCTGCCGGCGGCCAGCGCGCTGAAGACGTAGTTGCCGTTGATGTCGGTGACCTTGTCGGCACCGATCTTCACATCGTCACCGGCTCCATTCTCCTCCGTGCCATTCACACCTGGAGTCCAGAGTTGCAAAGTCAGTCCCACCAGTCCGCTTTCAGTCGTGTCCCTCAGGCCGTTGCCATTGGTATCCACCCACACGCGATTGCCAAGGCTCAGCGAGGGTGCCTGCGCGTGACCGCTACCGGCGGCATAAGCGAAGGCGAACAACCCAATCAGGAGCTTCAGGCAGAGCCCGGCGCGACTGAACAGCGAGCACAAAAGCCTCTGCTTCGCCTTGCTTTCAAGGCGCGCTGCTCGGGTCATGGGAGGTGAGTTCCTCACTGAATCGGGGGCAGTTTCAGGGTGATTTGGGGAATTAAAGGACACAGAACTTTGTCCATATTACCGAAATTTATTCGCTTTACCATAATTATTATCATTTTTGGTGCAGATATTCTGCTTCAAGGGCCTTCAAATTCGAGTCTTAGGGGTTTCCGGGAGCTGGTTGAACCCACCCTGCGCCGCCATCGACGCTGATGACAAAGGCACCCTTGAAAGCTCCAAAGAGCTTCGTGCTCGTCACGTCGTCGAGTCCGTCACTCGTCCAAAAGCTACCCTGCCCCGCAGGTTGCGCGTGGTAGCTGTCGTAGCCGGTCGCCCCCTGAGTGGCATCACCCTTCCAAAGCTGCAGGCGGTCTGCGTTCGCTGCTTCGGAGTCAGCCGTGAAGCCGTGGGTCATGGCCCGGTCAGCCGGACTTTGCGCGATCGGGAACCCCGCGCCGATAAACTGGCCACCCTTGATCAGCGAAACGGCGAACTTCCAAGACCTCACCTGGCCAATGTGCAGGACCGAAACGGCTCCGGTGCGCGACTGGACGATGACCGCATCCGCCGGACCCACCACAGTCGCACCGGCATCGGCGAGCGATGTATCCGCTTCACGCACCCAGCGAGGCCCGGATTGTGCGGCGTAGAGCCACAGCACGCGGTAGCTTTGCTTCTCCGGATCAAAGAACATCACGCGATCCGCTGTCTTCGACGAGTCCGCGGCATGGAAGGTCGTGACCGGGAACAAGCCAGCCACCGTCCAGTGCGGACGAACGACCAAACGCGAACCGGTGATACCAGCAGGCGGCGCGGCGGTCAGAGCAAGTCCCGCCACTCCACTGGACGCGACATCGACCTCAAAGCGCTGGCCTTCCAACGATCCGCTGATCATTTCTGCAAAGTAGCTCGTGCCAGCGGTCAGTCGCGGTGTGATGCCTGAGAGCACCTTGTCAGCAACAGATGAGACGGTTCCTGCGAAGACCTCATCTCTCAGCAGCGGCATTGAGAAGGTCTGCTGGCCCACGCCGAATTCAACACGGTTCCAGCTCTGGACCTGCGAGAGCGCCGTAGCCTCTGCGGTTCCATCCTGATCGGCGTCGAGCGCCACCCTCAGGCGGACGAACGGCACGCCCACCTTCGCAAAACGCACGGTCTCGGTGTTATCGTTGTTCTGCATAACCGACGGGATGATCGACAATCTTGTCCACCTCACGAGATCCGTGCTACCCTCGATGGCATAGCTCAAATCTCGATGTCCGGCGCTAGCGCGGATCAGCAGGGCGTCGACCCCACTCACGGCATTGCCTTCGATCCAGAATCGGCGTTTTGCCCTTCCGTCCGCAGCCGAGGTGCTGAGAGCATATTCGAGCAAATTGCTGGAGAGATCGCCGTCCGGGTTGTCCCCTGCCGCGTTGGCACCACCGAGCGCATACTGGGCCTGCCAGGCTACGAACGTCTCTGGTGCGATGCACTGCAGGAAGTCGATGCCATCGATGTGTTCGTCGGTCACCGTCAAAGCCGTGCATTCCTTGTTTCCACCATCGGTGTCATAGGCAGCCACGGCTCCCGGAAGGACCGACTGCACCACAAGGTAGTCGCCAGGCAGCACAGCCGTGAATTCAAAGCTGCCATCCTCGGTCGTGTCAGCGACGGCCACGGCCGACATCTCGTCTGTTTGAAGTGTGCCGTCAGCATTTGTGTCGGCATACAGGGACACCGTCACGCCCGAGAGCGGCACATCGGACGCAGCCGGCGCAGCCAAAGGCGTCAGTGTGCGACTGACACGACCAGCGAGCGGGAAGCCCGGCGTGCCGTTCGGATAGAAGCCAAGGTCAATGGTCAGGTCCGCATGGGTGTCGTAGACGTTGTCGCTCGCTGAATTGAGCCCGGTCTCGCCCGATGCAGTCGTCGGTGCTCCTCCAACAGTCAGCGTGAACACACCCGTGCTCACACCGTTCACCGCAGGTTTCGCAGCAGCCAGGGCATTCTGGTCGCCGTTGTCATCGACCGCAGGCACACCCACGGGCTCAAGAGATGGACGCGTGTTCTCCAAAGCGCCGCCGGTCAGGAACTGTGATGCAGGCACATAGACGAAGTAACTTCCTGGCAGCGCATAGAAGATGTAGAAGCCACCGCCCGCTGTTGTCTTCGTGGCGACCGGTGTGTCGACCAGCGGATCAGCACCCGAGGTGAAGAGTTGCAGCGTCACACCATCGACCACGGTGTCGTTCGCCGCGTCATAGAAGCCGTTGTTGTTCAGGTCCTTGAAGACAAGGTTGCCGACGCCGACTGTAGGCGTGAGTCCGATATCGATGGTCATCTCGCCATCCGTGTCGTCGCCATCGACGCCCGCTGCGGGTTCGGTGCCACCGCCGAGCGTGAACTTCGGACTGCGCACCGGTGCGCCCATCGCGGTCTGCTGGCCGTTGTTGTCATTATCCACACCATTGTCTGTCGTGACCGGCGTGCCGCCCGTGCGGTAGTTTGTGACGGGCAGAGTCGGAATGCGGACGTAGTAGTTCACGCCAGCAGGCACGTTGATGAAGCTGTAGATGCCGCTCACGTTCGTGACCACGTCGGTTGCGATCTTCACGTCATCACCGCCACCGTTCTCTTCATTCGTATTCGGACCGGCTCTCCACAGCTCGACGGTGAGACCGCTGATGCCGTTCTCGCCCACATCCTTGATGCCGTTGTTGTTCGTGTCAGACCAGACAAGATTGCCGACCTTCAGACTGCGCACGTTGATCGACAAAGCGCGCGTTCCCTGACATCCGACGGAATCCGTTGCGCGGATAGTGAAGTTCGTCGTGCCGATCGCAGTTGGTGTGCCGCTGATGATGCCCGTGTTTGCATCGAGCGACGCCCATGCTGGCAGCGCGCCGACGCTCACCGCGTATGTCGAAGCGCCAAAGCCTCCTGTCGCCGAGATCGTCTGACTGTAAGGCGTGTTCACAAATCCATCCGCAAGCGAGGAAGGATTCACCGTGATCGTTGGGCAACCGGGGGTGACCGTATAGCTGAGCGTTCCCGCGCAGCCATTGGCATCGGTGGCGCGCACCGTGAAGGTCGCAGCA
>JBIPLL010000223.1:0-5282 GCA_044368425.1 Beijerinckiaceae bacterium | reverse complement strand
GGCGATGCGCTTGGGAATCGTGGAATCGATGCCGAGGCGGCGCTTCTTGTCTTCCTCATAGTCCTGGAAGTTGCCCTCGAACCATTCGACATGGCTGTCGCCCTCGAAGGCCAGGATATGGGTCGCGATCCGGTCGAGGAAGCGGCGATCATGGCTGATGATGACGGCGCAGCCGGCATAATCCTCCAGCGCCTCTTCCAGCGCGCGCAGCGTATCGAGGTCGAGGTCGTTGGTCGGTTCGTCGAGCAGCAGGACGTTGGCGCCCGACTTCAGCATCTTGGCGAGATGAACCCGGTTGCGCTCGCCGCCCGAGAGCATGCCGACCTTCTTCTGCTGGTCGCCGCCCTTGAAGTTGAAGGCGGAGCAATAGGCGCGCGAATTGATCTCGCGCTTGCCCAGATAGATGATGTCGTTGCCGCCGGAGATTTCCTCCCAGACCGACTTGCTGCCATCGAGGCTGTCGCGGCTCTGGTCGACATAGCCGAGCTTGACCGATTCACCGACCGTGATGGTGCCGGCATCCGGCTTCTCCTGGCCCGTGATCATGCGGAACAGGGTGGTCTTGCCCGCGCCGTTGGGGCCGATCACGCCGACGATGCCGCCGGGCGGCAGCTTGAAGCTCAGATCGTCGATGAGCAGCTTGTCAGCGAAGGCCTTGGACAGGTGCTCGAAATCGATGACGTTGTTGCCGAGACGCTCGGCCACCGGAATGATGATCTGCGCGGTTTCGGGCGCCTTCTCGGAGGCGTGCTTGACGAGATCCTCGTAGCGCTGGATGCGCGCCTTGCTCTTGGCCTGACGGGCCTTGGGCGAGGCCGAGACCCATTCCTGCTCGCGCGCCAGAGCCTTTTGGCGCGACACGTCCTCGCGGCCCTCCTGGGCGAGACGCTTCTGCTTCTGTCCGAGCCAGGAGCTGTAGTTCCCCTCATAGGGAATGCCCTGACCGCGATCGAGTTCGAGAATCCAGCTCGTCACATTGTCGAGGAAGTAGCGATCATGGGTCACGATCAGGATGGCGCCCGGATAGACGCGCAGATGGCCTTCGAGCCAGCCGGTGGTCTCGGCGTCGAGATGGTTGGTCGGCTCGTCGAGGAGCAGCAGTTCCGGCTGCCAGAGCAGCAGCTTGCAGAGCGCGACGCGGCGCTTCTCGCCGCCCGAGAGCTTGGCGACATTCCAGTCATCGGGCGGACAGCGCAGGGCGTCCATGGCCTGGTCGACCTTGCTGTCGAGATCCCACAGGCCCTTGGCCTCGATCTCGTCCTGGAGCCGCGTCATCTCGTCGGCGGTCTCGTCG
The DNA here is from genome assembly GCA_044368425.1 of Beijerinckiaceae bacterium. Classification (GTDB taxonomy): domain Bacteria; phylum Pseudomonadota; class Alphaproteobacteria; order Rhizobiales; family Beijerinckiaceae; genus JBIPLL01. The sequence goes on along the minus strand of JBIPLL010000223.1, from coordinate 3,988 downwards.
GAATAGTTCATGGCGAGTTCGTTGTAGCGGTCGAGGACCGCCTGCTGGGCCGCCACGCCCTCCATGACGTTCTCGCGGACGGTCTTGCTCTCGTCGAGCTTGGGCTCCTGCGGCAGGTAGCCGACGCGCGCGCCTTCCGCGACCCAGGCCTCGCCGGTCCATTCCTTGTCGAGCCCGGCCATGATCTTGAGCAGCGTCGACTTGCCCGCGCCATTGACGCCGAGCACACCGATCTTGGCATCCGGGTAGAAGGAGAGGTGGATGTTCTCCAGAACCTTCTTGCCGCCGGAATAGGCCTTGGTGAGGCCGCGCATGTGATAAATGAACTGCCGAGCCACGATGTTCTCCTGAGCGCGTCTGTCCAGCCCCGACCGTGACGTGCGTGGCGATGACGTGGGTCATGTCCGGCCCCGAAGCGGCTTGCCGGCGTTGCGCCACAGATAGCCATCGGCCGTGGCAAGGGCAAGCAACCGCCGATGTTCCTGCCGGGAAACATCGCGGACGTCGAGCGGCGCTCAGCGAAAGCGGATGGTGGCCGCTACGAGGCTGTGGTCTGAAATGTCCTCGCCCGCCGCGTCCACCGGCTCGAGCGTGGCGGGCGCCTCGACATCCACGCCGCGCGTGAAGAGCCAGTCGATGCGCGTGGGCGCAGGTTCATCCGGCGGGTCCCACCAGCGTTCGCGACGCGTGACGACGGGTTCGTTGGCCTCGCGCCAGTCAAAGCCCGCCTGCGCCATCGCGGCAAAGAGCGGCTCGTGGCGGGCTGCGTCAATCAATGCCGTGGCGAGGCCGGCATCGGGTGTCGGCATGGCGGCGGTGTTGAAGTCGCCGCCGATCACGCAGGGCTCGCCATTCGTGAGGTCGTGCAGGGCCGACAGCAGGCGTCGGGTCTGATCGGCCCGGTCGTGCTCATCGGAGCGGCTTTCCAGATGCACGCTGACCAGCCAGAGCGGGGGCCATGGCCCAGCGAGGCGCGCGGCCATTGCCATCCGGGCGCCGAGCCGGCGCTGGTCGGCGGTTGCCGCGCCCGTGAACCAGACGCCGCCATCGGCTATGCGCAGCAGCGTGATCCGGTCCAGCGCAATGCGCGAGACAATGGCATTGCCATGCAAGCCATGGCTGTTGAGCTCGCCGGCATGATCGGCGGTTTCGCGGATGTCGCCAAGGCCGAGCTCGACGAACTCGACGCCATAAGCGAAGCCCATGCCCGCCGCGCGCGCAAGTTCGGCCGTGGTGTGGCGATTGCCCGCGCGGGCCATGCCGAGATCGGTTTCCGTCAGGAGGAGGATGTCGGCGCCGCTGCGCGCCAGAAGTGCGGCCGAGGGCTGCGCATATTTCAGGCGCTCTGCATTCCATGCCGCGATGCGCAGGGCGGGTGCCGGTGCGGGAGGCCGGGGCGGCGCGCGATATTCGATGCCGGCGAGCGCGGGAATGGCTGCCGCGCAGGCATCGTGCAGGGCCGGGGACGGTGTGCCCGACATGGCCTGCGCCACGATACCGACGGGCAATGGTCCAAAGCCATCGACCAGAGCCGTGACGCACGCGGGGACAGGCCCGCTCAACGGGGCCTTGTCTTGATCATCGGATGCAGACATGCCGGCTCCAGGCTCAGACACAGTTCCCTTGCACGGTTATTGTCGTGGCACCCGCCGGAACGTGACGCAAGGCAGAGGGCGGCCTAACCCCGCGGCGCAGGAATGCCCGAACCAGCCCCTGCGGTCAGGCGGTGCTTGCGGCCGGGTGAACGGGAGGCCGGCTTGCCATTGCCAGAACTCCGACATCGGGTTCGCTGGCGATGCGCATGCAGCGATCCAGCAGCTGGGCGGCTTTTGCCTGTCCCAGCACCGGCGCCACCAGCGCCTGGAACTTCAATGCCAGATCCTCGTCGGTCATCGGATTTTCGAGCGAGCCCAGCGCATGCGGCACGTGCTCCTCCAGGACTTCCCCCGTCGACAAGGTGATCCGGAGAGAGGCCTGCTCCTTGCGATATTCAGGGACGGCGGAGCGGGAGCACAGCCTCGTGAGACGCCTCACCTCGGGATTGCGGATCGCGTCCAGGCTGAAGTCGCGCACGCTGACCGTATCGTGCAGCAGGGCCGAGGCAGCGCAATGGGCCAGGCTGAACTTGGCCTCCAGGCCCGTTGCCGGCTCGGCGATGCCTGCAAGCTCGATGGCGATGGGGGCGACGCTGATCTCGATCCGGGCAACGGCGCCGGGACTGACACCGCGGCGGCGCAGGGCGCGGGCGCAGTCGATCGTGGCATGGGCGACGATGGCGCAGGGATAGGGCTTGAACGTGTTGTACTCGATCTCGAAGCTTGTCCCGAGATTGTCGAGAATGCCCTCGTCGTCATCGATGTCGGCAAAGACCTTTGCCAGCCCCTTGCGGCCCTCCAGCGGAGCCGCCGGGCCCTTCATGCCGCCCTTGGCGAAGAGCGCCGCATAGAGGCCGCTCTGGGCGGCCCGTCCGGGGATGAAGGCCTTGCACATGGTGCCATACATCTCGCGCAGGCCACCCGACTGGCTCGCTGCGATGCCGATCGCGGATGTGGTCTGGGCGAGATCAAGCCGCAAGAGCCGGGCGACGCCGACGGCCGCTCCGATCGGACCGGCGACGCCCGTCACGTGCCAGCCGGGATTGCGCCTGCCAAACACGCCATTGGCGATCCGGCATGCGACATCCACGCCGGCGACATAGGCTGCCAGAAAGTCCTCGCCATCGATGCGGCGCAGGGCTGCCAGCGCCAGCAATGCCGGCAGAACCGGGCCGCTGGGATGGATGTTCGTGCGCTTGAGCTGGGTGGAATCGAAGTCGAGAACCGCCGACGAGATTCCGTTGACCAGTGCCGCGCCGGCGGCATCCAGCGTCTCCGCGCGGCCAAGGACGGGGACCGGGCCTGTGGTGCCCAGTTCGGCAAGACCTTCGAGTGCTGCCGCGACGGCCGGGTGGGTTGCGCCTGCAACGGTCACGCCCACGAAGTTCAGGAGCGAGCGCCTTGCCGCCACCAGAGCGACTTCCGGGATGTCCCGTGTCTCGACCGACAGGGCGAACCGGGCAAGTTCAGTCGTGGTTCCAGCCATGTCCGTCTCAACCAGTGAACAGGCGTGCAAATGCACCGCGCCGCGCGCCGCCGGCCCCTGTCGCTGCGCCAGCAACGGCGAGCCCTCTAGTTATGATAAATATATATAAATTTCAGGCATGTCAAAGAAGCTCGTCAGGGCAGGTCGATGCGGTAGTGGAACTTGTCGCTCCGGCCCACTGTCCGGCGCCATTCTATCACCGAGCCCTGACTTGCCAGCGCCGTGCGTTCGATCAGGATGACGGGCGATGCTGCGCTGATGCCCAGAAGGTCCGCTTCTTCGGCACTTGGAAACCCGGCCCGCAATTGCTCTTCTGCCTTTACGACATGCGCGCCGTAATTGGCCTCGAGCAGCGCATAAAGCCGCTGGTCGTCGAAATCGACCTGTTCAAGGTTCCTGAATCGCGACTTGTCCAGATAGGACACGTAGATGCAGATCGGGTCGCCATTGCCCAGCAGCATCCGCCTGACGCGATAGATGGGCGCGCGGGGCGAAATGCCAAGCTTGCCCGCAATGACGGGATCGCCCGCCTCGATGACGGTCGTGTCGATATGGCGAGCGCCCGGCACGACATTGCCGCGCAACTCGTCGCTGAAGCGGAAGTAGCGGCCGAAACCCCGTCTGGAATCGAGGCGGGCGACGAAGGTGCCCGATCCGGGGCGGCGCGTCAGCAGCCCTTCGCGGACCAGCGCGAGGATGGCCTGTCGTACTGTCCCGGTGCTGACATCGAACTGGCGCGCCAGCTCGGCCTCGGTCGGCAGCATGTCTCCCGGCTTCCAGCGCCCGGCATCGAGATCCTGCCGCAGCTCCTGGCGGACCGCCTGATAAAGGGGAACGCCGTTCGTCCTCGCATCGGCCAGCACATCAAACTCCAGTCTTCGTCACCCTCGGGCGACCATGGTCCGCA
>JBIPLL010000222.1:0-5289 GCA_044368425.1 Beijerinckiaceae bacterium | reverse complement strand
CGCCGCGGATACCTGACGCCGCTGGACGACATGGTCGACAAGATTGGCCGCGCGAAATACGTCTCGGGCGCGCTCGTCCCGGTCGACAACAAGATCTACGACATTCCCTATACGCTCGGAAATTTCAGCGTGTTCTTCCAGCGTGAGGACATGCTGAAGGCCAAGGGGCTGAAGACGGCCACGAACTGGGATGAGCTGAAGTCGAACGCCAAGGCGCTGACAGCCGACGGCAATTTCGGCTTCATCTTCCCCGCCGGCAAGAACCGGATGACCAGCATCTTCCTCTCCTCGATGATCTGGTCGGCCGGAGGCACCTATTTCGACAAGGACTTCAACGTCACCTTCAACAATCCCGGCACCGTCAAGGCGCTGACATTCCTGAAGGAAATGGCCGCCTTCTCGCCGCCTGGCGTCGGCTCCTATTCCTATGGCGACATGATCAACGTCTACCTGACCGGCAAGGTCGGGCAGGACATCTATGCGCCGCGCCTGATCGCCAACGCGGCCTCGAACACGCCCCAGATCTTCAAGGATACGGTCGCGAATGCCATGCCGAAAGGGCCCAGCGGCATCGGCGTGAAGTTCGTCAATGCCAACGGCTTTGCCCTGGCATCGCCGGCAGTGGGCGCCAAGAATACGGAGGCGGCCCGCAAGTTTCTCGAGTTCATCGTCACTGGCGAGCGGCTGAAGAACTTCTCGCTCACGGCCTTCCCGCATCTGATCCCGCCGCTTCGCGATGTCCAGGACGAGGTCGTCAAGGCGGGCTCCTCGCGTCTGAGCGGTCGTGACGACATTGCCCGCCTCGCCTTCGACACCAGCAACAGCCTTGACTTCGAGTCGGAGGCCGGCGCGGTGTTCAAGGACGGCCAGGTGGTCAAGTCGGGAGCCGTCAATCCCTTCATCGGCTCGATCGTGGCGCGCGGCATTCCGGCCGAGGTCGTCCAGCGGGTCGTGCTTGAGGGCGAGGACCCGGCCAAGGCGGCTGCCTGGGGCGAGGAGCGCATGAAGCGCATCGTGGACGAACTGAAGAAGAAGTAAGGCCACAACCGGCCGGGGTCGCCCCTGCGCGACCCCGGATCGCATGGCCCGGCCTCCTCGCGTGCTGATCGCGGGCCGGGCCAGAACTCACCGAACAGTTCGGAGATTCCGATGGCACAGGAACAGACGGCGGGCGCCGCCGTCTCGCTGCGTGAACGCGTCAGCTCGCCGCCCGCCCAGACGATGGTCGATTCCTACTTCAACTTTGCGGTTGCGGCCGGGATACGCTTCCAGTTCGAACCCGAGATGCGCATCCATTTCGCGCATGGGCTCATGGTTGCGGAGCGGGGGATCGTCTCTGCCGGCGATATTGCCCGTACCTTCGAGGTGCTGCTCGACCTGCGGCGCACGGGGCCTGGCGTCCTGTCGATCGATTACCGGCAGGAAGATCTCTATTCCTATATCGAGCGGCACATCGTGCAGACGCTGGGGCCCGAGGTCGGAGGGCGCCTGCATACGGCGCGCAGCCGCAACGACCTGCATGTCACCTCCTGGCGCCTTGCCTTGCGCGAGCGGCTGCTCAATCTCATCGAGGCTTTGGCCCGGGTGCGTGCAAGGCTGCTCGACCTTGCCCACGCGCATGTCGATACGGTGATGCCGGGCTATACGCATACCCAGCACGCGCAGCCGATCACCTTCGGCTATTACGCGCTCTCGGCCGCCGACCTCATGGCGCGCGACCATGCCCGCCTGCGGCATGCGCTGACGACCTGCGATCGCTGCCCGCTCGGCTCGGGCGCCTTGTCGACGACGGGTTTTCCCATCGACCGCGAGATGACGCGCGACCTGCTCGGCTTCGCCGATCTCGTCGAGGTGGGCTATGACGGCGTGTCGGCGCGCGACGACGTGCACGAGTCCGTGGCTGCGCTTGCCGTGATGATGACCGGCCTGTCGCGCATCGCCACCGACCTGCAGACCTGGAACACGATGGAATATGGCTTCATCGAGCTGGCCGACGCCTATTCCAGCGTCAGCAGCATCATGCCGCAGAAGAAGAATCCGCAGGCGCTGGAGCATATCAAGACCATCGCCGCCATCGCGACGGGCACCCTCCAGACGGTGCTTGCCTGCAGCAAGAATACCTCGCTCGCCGACGTGAACGACGGCGTCACGGGCCTTAACGTTCCGGCGCTCGATGCGATCGAGCGGGCGACGCTGGCGCTCCATGTGGCGGAGGGCACGCTCGCGACGCTCAGTGTGCGCAAGGACGCGATGCTGCGTTCGGCCGAAATCGGCTTCGGCACTGCCACGGAGCTTGCCGATCTCATCGTGCGCGAAACCGGGCTCTCGTTCCGGATGGCGCATAATGTGGTTGGCCGCGTTGTGCGCGAGACGATCGAGGCGCGGCGGACCGCCATGGATATCACCAGCGCGGATCTCGATGCCGCCGCACAGGCGCTGTTCGGCCGCAAGCTTGGCATCTCCGAGGCAGCCACGCGCGAAGCCCTCGACCCGGCCCAGAACGTGCGCTCGCGCATCGTGACGGGCGGCCCCTCGCCGGAGCGCATGGCCGACATGCTGGCGCGCCGGCTGGCCGATCTCGACCGCGACCGGCAGGATGTCGATGGCGTGCGAAAGCGCGTTGCTGCGGCGACAGCCCGGCTGGAGGAGCGCGTCGGGACCCTCGTGCGCGATGCGGGCACCGGCCGCCAACAGGGGGAGCGGCATGGCACGCGTTGAAATCCGCCGGGTCAGCAAGATCTTCGCCGACCACACGGCGGTCTCGGATGTCAGCCTGTCCATCGAGGACGGGGAGTTTCTCGTCCTGCTCGGTCCGTCGGGATGCGGGAAAAGCACCCTGCTGCGCATGATTGCCGGACTGGAACTGCCGACCTATGGCGACATCGTCATCGGCGACCGGGTGGCGACCCGCCTGCAGCCAAAGGACCGGAACATCGCGATGGTGTTCCAGAACTACGCGCTCTACCCGCACCTGACGATCTACGAGAACATCGCCTTCCCGCTGCGGGTGCGCGGGGTGAAGGGCAAGGCGCTTGACGACAAGGTGCGCTGGGCGGCGGGGCTGGTCGGAATAGAGCGGCTGCTGGCCCGCAAGCCGCGCCAGACATCGGGCGGCGAACGGCAGCGCACCGCGCTGGCCCGTTCGCTCGTCCGCGACCCGGACGTCTTTCTGCTCGACGAACCGCTCTCCAATCTCGACGCGAAGCTTCGCCATTCCTCCCGCGAGGAACTTCGCCAGTTTCAGGATCGCGTCGGCGTGACCTCGATCTATGTGACGCACGACCAGGTCGAGGCCATGGGGCTAGGCGACCGGATCGTGGTGATGCAGGGGGGCTCCGTCCGGCAGATCGGCACGCCCGAGGAGATCTATCTCCACCCGGCCGATACGTTCGTGGCGACCTTCATCGGCACGCCGCCGATGAATCTCGTGACGACGGGCGAGCGCGTCCTGGGTTTCCGGCCCGAGAACTTCCTGCCCGAGGTGCATTTCCCGGCGGACGCGGACCTGATGCGCACGCCTTTCCGCATCACCCGCGTCGAGTATCTGGGCGGTGACCGCCTGCTCTATGGCGTGGTGACCAGCGCGCTGCCGGAGACGCCCGTGATCGCGCGTATTCCCTCCAGCGTCACCTTCCGCGCCACCGTCGACAGCCTCGTGCCCTTTGCCTGCCTGCGGTCGGACCTGCGGCATTTCGCGGCCGATACCGGCAAGGCCCTGCCAAGGGAGGCCGTCCATGGCTGAGACCCGCACGGTCCAGCCCGGCGATCGCTGGATCGCCTATCTGACGCTCGCGCCAAGCGCGGCGCTGCTCATCCTGCTTGCGGGCGTCCCGACGATCACGGTGTTCTTCACCGCGACGCAGGATATCGGGATGGGGGATGTCACGGGTCCCTATGTGGGTCTCGAGAATTTCGAATGGGCGCTCGGCAGCAATGCCTTCTGGCGGGCGCTGTGGAATACCTTCGTCTGGGTTTTCGGCTCCGTTGCACTCGAGATGATCCTGGGGCTTGGCCTCGCGCTGTTGCTCAACAAGACATTCCGGATGCGCGGCATCGCGCGCGCCATCATCCTGGCTCCCTATCTCGTGCCGACGGTCGTGGCCGTGCTCGTCTGGCGCTACATGCTCCACGATATCGTCGGCATCGTGAATCACGGACTGATGGCGGTCGGCCTCATCTCCGCGCCGCTGCTCTGGCTCAACAGCAGCACCTGGGCGATGGGCGCGGTGATCATGGTGGGCGTGTGGAAGTTCTTCCCGTTCGTCGTCATCGCGCTGCTGGGCATCCTGCAATCGATCCCGCAGGAGCAATACGAGGCCGCGCGGATCGACGGCGCGAGCCCGTTCCAGCAGTTCTGGCGGATCACGCTGCCCTATGTGATGCCGGTCTTCATCCTGACGGCACTCCTGCGCACGATCTGGACCTTCCACAAGTTCGAGATCATCTACCTCCTGACCGGCGGCGGGCCGCTTGACGCGACCACGACCCTGCCGATCCTCGTCTACTTCAAGGGCTTCGTCGATTTCGAGATGGGCCGGGCCGCCGCCATCGCCGTCCTGACCCTCGCCATCCTCGTCGTGCTGCTCTTCGCCTATGTCGTCATGATGAAGCGTGCGGAGGAGCGGCAATGAACGCCCCCGCCATGCTTCCCGCCAGCGCCGAGGATGCGCCGCCGCGCCAGCACCGCGAACTGGCCGATGTCCACCATCTCGCCCAGCGCATCATGCTCTACCTGCTGGTGCTCACCTCGGTCACGGTGGTCGGATTTCCGCTGTTCTGGATGGTCATCTGCTCGTTCAAGCCGGGCGGCGAGCTCTACTTGACGCCGCCGACCTTCTTTCCGCAGACGTGGACCCTCCAGAACTACCGCGACCTGTTCATCCAGACGAATTTCGGGACCTACTTCCTGAACAGCCTGATCGTCGCTGGTGGCTCGACGCTGTTCTCGCTGCTTGTCGGGGGACTGGGTGCCTACAGCCTCAGCCGGTTCAACTTCTTCGGCATCGCGGCTTTCTCCAAGACAGCGCTGATCTGCTACATGCTGCCCGAAGTGCTGATCGTGCTGCCGCTCTATATCTATGTCGTGCAGCTCGGCATGGCGGACACGCTGATCGCCCTGATCGTTGCGAACACCGCCTTCACGCTGCCGCTGACGCTCTGGTTCATGCGCTCCTACTACAACGCCATTCCGGCGGGACTGGAGGAGGCGGCCATGGTCGATGGCTGCACGCGCCTGGGGGCGATGTGGCGCGTGACGGTGCCGCTCGCCATTCCCGGCATCGTCTCGGT
>JBIPLL010000221.1:0-5312 GCA_044368425.1 Beijerinckiaceae bacterium | reverse complement strand
TGGGCTTCATCCTGCTCTACGGCTTCGCAGCCGTGATCCTGCCGCTGACGGCGCTCGTGATCTTCTCTCTGATGAAGTTCAGCTCGATCGTGCTGACGGCTGACCTGTTCACGCTCAAGCACTATTCAGACCTGTTCTCCATCGGGAACACGCGGCTCGCCTTGCGCAACACGCTGATGCTCGGGCTGCTGAGCGGCGCCATCTGCATGCTGGCGGGTGCGCTGATCAGCTACATGGAGATGCGGCGCAAGACGCGGCTCGCCTCCATCGTCGCGTTCATCGGCGTGCTGCCGGTCGCGGTGCCCGGCCTCGTCTATGGCATCGGGCTGCTCTGGACCTATCTGCGCACGCCGATCTACGGCACGGTCTGGATCCTGCTCCTCGCCTATGTGGCGAAATTCATCCCCTATGCCATCGTGGTCAGCCGCTCGGGCATCCTCCAGCTCAACCGCGAGCTTGAGGAAAGCGCCCGAATGTCGGGGGCGAGCGCGCTCACGGCCCTGCGCAAGATCGTCATGCCGATCCTGAAGCCGACGCTCGTCGCGATCTTCTTCTTCGTCATGCTGATGAGCATCAAGGAATTGTCGGCCTCCGTGCTGCTCGCCTCGCAGCGGGGGCCGGTGCTCTCGGTCCTGACCTGGAGCTACATGGAATCGGGCAATTTCCAGTTCGCTGCCGCCGTGGGCGTCGTGCAGTCGGCCATCATGGTCGCGCTCGTCGTGGTCACGCGGCTCGCCTTCCGCGTCAATCTCGAGAAGAGCTTCGCCAAAGGCTAGCGGCCATTGGCTGATGGCCTCCGGTCAGGAAAGGTTCAGATGTCGCGCGTCCAGATCAGCAAGCTCGTCAAGAAATACGGCTCCGTGACCGCCGTGTCGGGCATCGACCTCGACGTGGCGGAGGGAGAATTCGTCGCGCTGCTTGGCCCCTCGGGCTGCGGCAAGACGACGACCCTGCGCTGCATTGCCGGGCTCGAGGATGTCTCCGACGGCACGATCTCGCTGGGCAACGAGGTGGTGTCGCAGCGCGACCGGTCCATGCCGCCCGAGCAGCGCCAGATCGGCATGGTGTTCCAGTCCTACGCGATCTGGCCGCACATGACGGTCGCGGAGAACATCGCCTTCGGGCTCAAGCTCAAGAAGCTGTCGGGCGAGGTCATCGCGCGCCGGCTCGCCTCGGCGCTCAATCTCGTCGGGCTGGAGGGCTATGCCGAGCGGCATGTGAGCCAGCTCTCTGGCGGCCAGCAGCAGCGCGTGGCGCTGGCACGCGCGGTGGCGCTTGAACCCAAGGTGCTGCTCTTCGACGAGCCGCTGAGCAATCTCGACGCGAAGCTGCGCGAGCGCATGCGCTTCGAACTGCGTCAGCTCCAGCAGCGGCTCGGCATCACCTCGATCTATGTGACCCACGACCAGCAGGAGGCGATGGTCGTGGCCGACCGCATCGTGCTGATGAATAACGGGGTGATCGAGCAGTCGGGCACGCCCATCGACCTCTACCGGCGGCCGCGCACGCGCTTCAGCGCCGAGTTCGTCGGGCTCACCAATGTCATGCCGGGGCAGGTCACGGGCGTACGGGACGGGCGGACGCTCGTCGCCGTGGCGCCGGGGCTGACCATCGAGGCGGAGGCGACCGGCTTCCAGGCCGGCGACGCGGTCGATGTCGTCTGCCGACCCGAGGATATCGAGACGAGCGAGACGCCGCTGTCGGGCGACAATGTCGTTGAGGCGCGGGTGAAGTCCTCGTTCTTTCTCGGCAACCTTGCCGACGTCCATATCGACGTGCAGGGGATCGACCTGCGGGCCCAGGCGGCGCCGCGCCAGCTCTGGGAGCGGGATCGCCCGCTCTTTGCAAGGCTGGCGCCGGCCAGTCTTGTCCTCCTGCGGCGCTGAGGCGGTCATGACCACGTTCGCACTGTCGCTTGCACAGACGCTCGCAGCCTATGCCGTCAACCTGAAACCTGCCGCTCTGCCCGCCGATGTCCGGCATGAGGGCGAGCGCGCCTTCCTCAACTGGGTCGGCTGCGCGCTGGGGGGTGCGGACGAGGGCACCGTCGCCTGCGCTCTCGACGCGTTCGACCGGTTCAGCGGGCCGCGCGTCGCGACCGTGATCGGGCGGGCGGGCAAGGCGGACATCTTCCTTGCCGCCTTCGCCAACGGGATCGGATCGAGCGTCCATTCCTTCAACGACACGCATTTTGCCACCGTCGCCCATCCCACGAGCCCGGTTGCGGCCGCCCTGTTCGCGCTGGCGCAGGAGCGCCCGGTGCCGGGATCGCTGTTCCTGACGGCGCTCATTCTCGGGATCGAGCTGCAATGCCGCGTCGGCAACATGCTGACGACGCCGCCCGCGCAATGCGGGGTCGGGCTGTCGATGGTCGGGCTTGTCGGCGGCATCGGTGCGGCTGTTGCCTGCGGCAAGGCGCTGGGGCTCGATGAGGAGGCGATGACGCGCGCCATCGGGATCGCGGCGAACAGCGCCTGCGGGCTGCGCGAGGCCCATGCCTCGATGAGCAGCCATTACACGCCGGGCCACGCTGCGCGCTGCGGCCTTGAAGCGGCCCTGCTCGCGCAGTCAGGCTATGGCTGCCCACCCGGCATGCTGGATGGCGAGAAGGGCTTCGGCGTGTCATTCGCCACCGATGCCGATCCGGCTGCGGCCCTGGCGCGGCTTGGCGAGAGCTTCGAGATCCTGCTCAACGCCTACAAGCCCTATCCGTGCGGCTTCGTGATCCATCCGGCCATCGACGGCTGTCTGGACCTTGCCCGCAGCGCGACCATCGACCCGACGGCTATCGAGAGCGTCGTCATCGAGGTCAATGCGCTGGCGATCAAGCTCACGAGCCGGCCCGCGCCGCAGAACCGGCGGCAGGCGCTGGTCAGCCTGCAGCACTGGGCTGCGGCCTCCCTCACGAGGAGCAAGGCCGGGCTCGCGGAGGGCTCCGACGAGACGGTGCATGACCCCGCGATCGCCGCGCTGAGGGCGCGCGTGACGCTGGTCGAGCGCAGCGATTTCGGACGCGAGACCGCGACGATCCACCTGCAGATGCGCGACGGCAGCCGGCACGAGGCGCATGTCGCCGATTGCCGGGGCAGCATCAACCGGCCCATGACCGATGCCGAGCTGGACGAGAAGTTCCGCGACCAGGCGGCGCTCGTCCTGATGCCCGCGCGCATCGACGCCCTGCGCGAGGCCATCGACCGGCTGCCGGACAGCCCTGACGCAGGAGCGCTCGGCGCGCTGCTGGCGCCCTGACGACCGCCTTTCTCCCTGTCCCATAGGCTCGCGAGGTTGCCATGACCGCCCCCACCCAGACGCCAGCGGCGAGCCAGGACGCGACCTCATCGTCCATGACGCAGGCCACGATGACGCAGGCCATGGCGGAACTCTGCCTCGGCACCCTCCCCGCGCGCGTCGGCGCGCCGGAGATCGCCAATGCCCGGCTCTGCGTCATCGACGGGCTGGCCGTGGCGCTTGCCGCCGCCGATGCGCCGGCCATCGACATGCTGTGGGAGAGCGTGGGCGCCGGCGACGGCCTGAGCGAGGCGCGGATCGTCGGCGGACGGGGCGTCTGCCGGGCAGAGACCGCCGCCCTCGTCAATGGCATGATGGTGAGCCTGCTGCTCTTCGACGACAACCATTCGGAGATGCGCGGCCATCCGACCGGGCCGCTGCTTCCGGCCGTCCTCGCCATGGCCGAGCGGCAGGGCGCGAGCATCGGGGCCATGCTGCGTGCCTTCGTCGTCGGCTACGAGGTCGAGTGCCAGCTCGGGCCGCTGCTCAATCCGGCGCAATACGAGACGGGATGGCATGCCACGGCCACTCAGGGCACCTTCGGCGCGACCGCCGCCTGCGCGCTGCTGATGGGCCTCGACAGCGAGCGCACGCGCCATGCCTTCGGCATCGCGGCGTCGATGGCCGGAGGGGTGCGGCGTAATTTCGGCACCATGACCATGTCCTATCACAGCGGGCTGGCGGCGGCGGCGGGCGTGCGCGCGACGCTGCTGGCCTCGCGCGGATTCACCGCCGATCCGGCCATCTTCGATGGCGACATGAGCATCGCCCACATGCTGTGCCGGGAATGGCAGCCCGACTGGCTCAGGGCCAGCCTGCCGCGCTGGGGAGCGCCCTTCAACATCGTCAGGTCGGGCCCGGTCTTCAAGCTCCTGCCCACCGGCAGGCCGACCATCGCACCCATCGAGGCGGCACTGGATGTCCGGCGCCAGATCCGTGCGGCGGGCGGCGATGCGACCATTGAAGCGATCACCTGCGAGGTCAGCTTCATGTATCCGCGCACGCTGATCCACGCTGCGCCGCGCAACGGGTTCCAGGGCAAGACCTCCCTGCAATATTGCGTCGCGGCCGCCCTGCACGAGGGGCGCCCGACATTGCCGACATTCACCGATGAAGCCGTGATGCGCCCCGCGATCCGGGCGCTGATGGACAAGATCGCGGTGCGGGTGCCGCCGGAACTCGACGGCAGCGATCCGGCCGTTCGCGCGCTGCCCTTCGACCAGCCGGTCAAGGTGATCGTGCGCCTGTCCGACGGGCGGGAATTCTCGCATGTGGTGCGCCACCACAAGGGCACGCCGGCCAATCCCATCGGCGAGAGCGATCTTCTCGACAAGTTCGCCGATTGCAGCGCAGGGCGCCTGCCGCCCGAAAGCGGAGCGGCGCTCGCGGCCCTGCTGCGGCAGGAGGACCGGCCTGCCGCAGCCTTGCACAAGCTGCTGTCCGGGGCGCGGTCATCATGACGCTCGTCGTCATCGAGGACGATCCGGTCCTGCGGCTGGCGGGCCTTGTGCTCGATCCTGCCCCTTCGCCCGAGCGCAAGGCCGCCTTCGCCGCCTATATGCGCCATGACCTGCCGGACTTCGACGGCTGGCTTGCCCGGACGCGGGAGCGGATCGGTGCGCTCTTTCCGGCGCGGGTCGTCTTCGTGCGCAGCGAGGAGCAGCTCTTGCAGGCCCTGCCGGACGCCGACGCGCTGATTCTCGAGGACTTGCCGCTGCAGGCCGACATGATCGCGCGGGCGAGCCGGCTGAAGGTCGTGCAGCGCTTCGGCGCTGTCGTGCGGTCCATCGACATGCCGGCATGCGAGTCGCGCGGCATCCGCCTGCTGACGCTGCGGCGGCGCACCAATATCGCAGTTGCCGAACATGCCGTGGCGCTGATGATGGCCCTGTCGAAGCGCCTCCACCAGATCGGCGGGCGGGTCAGCGACGAGCGGCTTGTTGCGGGCGGGTTCTCGCCCGCGCCATTCGACACCCGCCACAGCCCCGGCGCCAACTGGGGCCGTGTTTCGGGCCTGCGGACGC
>JBIPLL010000220.1:0-5330 GCA_044368425.1 Beijerinckiaceae bacterium | reverse complement strand
GACCAGATCATGCTTGTCACCGACGGGGGCAAGCTCATCCGCGTGCCGGTCGATGGCATCCGCATCGCGGGCCGTGCCACGCAAGGCGTGATCGTCTTCAACACCGCCGATGACGAGAAGGTGGTGTCGGTCGAGCGTATCAGCGACGATGGCGAGAATGCCGACGATGAGGACGAGGGCGGGGAGGTCTGATCCTCCCCCGCTCCTCTCCTTGATCCGGACTGAAGGCCGGTTGCAGGTCCGTCAGGGCTTGCCGGCTGCCTTTCAGGGCTTGCCGCCGGCCTTCTCGATCAGGGCGGCGATACTGGCATAGCCCCGCTTGCGGGCATGGCCGAGCGGCGTGGCGCCGTTGCGATCGGGCAGGCTGGCATTGGCCCCGGCCTCCAGAAGGATGCGCACGCAGGTCTGGTGACGGAAGCCGCCATCGCCGAGGATCACCGCCTCCAGAAGGGCTGTCCAGCCGAGATTGTTGACGTGATCGATGGGCGCGCCGGCCGCCACGAGCTCGCGCACAACATTGTCGTTTCCCAGATGCGCAGCGGCGATCAGGGCTGTCCCGGCATAGGGGCTCGTGATCGCGCGAGGATCGCCGCCGAGCTGGATCAGCAGCTTGACGAGGGCTGCGTTGTCATTGACCGCCGCGATGGTGATCGCATCGTAGCGCTGGGACTCGAAGGCGCGCACGTCGGCGCCCTTGTCGACAAGCAGCCGCACGATGTCAGCCGCCCGCATATGGGCGGCAATGTGGAGGGCGGTGCGGCCGGCAATGTCGCGCTGGTTGGGATTGGCGCCGGCATCGAGCAGGCGGCGCACCTCGTCCGTGCGCTTGTTGGCGACCGCGCTGAGCAGGCCTTCATATAGCGCGACATCGATGGGGCTCGGCGGAACCTGCGCCCGCGCCGGCATGGTCGCGAGGCCGAGAGCCGGCAGCAGTCCCAGCGCGACCGCAAGAGCGAGGCGGCGCACTGGACGTGAGGTTGGACTGGCGGGAGCCCGCATGGCAGTGGCTTCCTCTCTCCGGATGAACACGTCATCCTAGACCATAAGCGCGCGGATCTGAATGGGCGGATGCTTGCGGGAATGCCGGCTTGGCATTAACGCTGCCGGGCATGACGCAAGCGCCTTTCCAAGCGGCCCGGCCGCGCATCGGCTTCTATCCCGGCTCGTTCGATCCGGTGACGAACGGTCATCTCGACGTGGTGCGGCAGGCGAGCCGGCTCGTCGACGTGCTCGTGGTCGCCATCGGCGTGCATCCGGGCAAGGCGCCACTGTTCAGCGTGGCCGAGCGCGAGGCCATGCTGCGCGAGACCTGCGGCCCGATCGCGGCCGAGGAGGGGGCGCGGCTCGATATCGTGACCTTCGACGACCTCACCATCGCGGCGGCCCGGCGCGCAGGCGCGCGCGTGATGATCCGCGGCCTGCGCGATGGCACCGATCTCGATTACGAGATGCAGCTTGCCGGCATGAACGGCACGATGGCGCCCGACCTGACCACCATATTCCTGCCTGCCTCGCCCATGGTGCGCCCCATCACCGCCACGCTCGTGCGGCAGATCGCGAAGATGGGCGGCCCGGTCGATGCATTCGTGCCGGCAGGCATCGCGCAGCGGCTGAGGGACAGGCTGGCAACCTGACGCGCCGCAGGGCGTTGCGACCCAGAACAGGGCCGGCGGACGGCCTTCCGTTTTCACAGTGGAGAACCGACGATGCGTTCCCTGATCCTCGCCTTCCTCGTCAGCGTCGGCGTGTCGTTCGCGCTGCCTGCGCTTGCGCAGGCGCCCGGCTCTGCCGCGCCGAAGCTCGATCCTCAGAACACGATCTATCTCGACACCAAGGACGGGCGGATCGTGATCCGCTTGCGGCCTGATCTTGCGCCGAAGCATGTCGAGCAGATCAAGACACTGACGAAGCGCGGCTTCTATAACGGCATCGTGTTCCACCGCGTCATCGACGGCTTCATGGCCCAGACGGGTGACCCCACCGGCACCGGCACCGGCCGTTCCGACCTGCCGAACATCCCGGCGGAGTTCTCTCGCGAGCCCTTCAAGCGCGGCACGCTCGGCATGGCTCGCTCGCAGCAGCCGAACTCGGCCAACAGCCAGTTTTTCATCATGTTCGACGAGGGCTCGTTCCTGAACGGTCAATACACCGTGTTCGGCGAGGTCGTGTCCGGCATGGACGTTGTCGACAAGATCAAGAAGGGCAGCAAGGCGGATAACGGAACCGTCACCTCGCCCGACAAGATCGTGAAGATGCAGCTCATGGCCGACGCCAAGTAGGAATCGCGCGCTAATCCGCTCCGCCCTGGTTCCTGCGAGCCACGCTCGCGCGAACCGAGGCACGGCATTGTCGCGTCATTCCTCCAGTCAGACAAACCCCGTTCACGCCAGCCGAAAGGACATTCCATGGCGCACGATCCCGAAAACACGCTCGTTCTCGAAACCACGAAAGGGCGCGTCGTCATCGCCATGCGCCCGGACCTCGCGCCCGGCCATGTCGAGCGCATCAAGACGCTGGCCCGCAAGGGCTTCTATGACGGCATTGTCTTTCATCGCGTCATCGACGGCTTCATGGCGCAGACCGGTTGCCCGAACGGCACAGGCACCGGCGGTTCCGACCTGCCGGACCTGAAGGCCGAGTTCAATGCCGAGCCGCATGTGCGCGGCGTGTGCTCGATGGCTCGGACGAATTTCCCCCATTCGGCCAACAGCCAGTTCTTCATCTGCTTCGACGATGCCCGTTTCCTCGACAAGCAGTACACGGTGTGGGGCAAGGTCGTGGAAGGCATGGACAATGTCGACCTGATCAAGCGCGGTGAGCCCGTGCGCGATCCCGACAAGATCGTGTCGATGAAGGTGATGGCCGACGCGGCCTGATCCAGAGCCCATGCGCGTCGACGCCTTCGACTTTCACCTGCCCGACGAGGCCATCGCGCTGCGTCCCGTGGAGCCACGGGACGCAGCGCGTCTGCTTTGCGTCACGCCGGGCGGAGAGCCGGAGCTTGCCGACCGTGTCGTGCGGGACCTGCCGGACCTGCTGCGGCGCGGCGATGCGATGGTGTTCAACGATACCCGCGTCATTCCCGCGCGGCTGCACGGCGTGCGGCTGCGGGGCGATATCCGGGCGCGCGTCGAGGTGCTGCTGCACAAGCGGGACGGCGAGGACGGCTGGATCGTGTTCGCCCGTCCCGCACGCAAGCTCCAGCCGGGCGACCGGGTCGTTTTCGGCCCGGACCTGTCCGGCGAGACCTGCGCGCTCGATCGGATCCAGGCTGTCGTTGAGCGATCCGCCGACCAGACCGGCGAGGCGGGGCAGGTGCTGCTGCGCTTCGCACTGGCGGGCCCTGCGCTCGACGACGCCATCGTGCGACAGGGCGAGTTGCCGCTGCCGCCTTACATCGCTGGCAAGCGCGCAACGGATGCGCGCGACGCCAGCGACTACCAGACGATCTATGCGAGACATGAAGGCGCTGTCGCCGCGCCCACGGCGGGCCTGCACTTCACCGACGAGCTGTTCGCGCGGCTCGACGCGGCGGGGATCGAGCGGCATTTCGTCACGCTGCATGTCGGCGCGGGCACGTTCCTGCCGGTCAAGGCCGACGATACCGACGACCATCGCATGCATTCCGAATGGGGCCGCGTTTCGCCGGAGACGGCGGCAGCTCTCAATGCGGTGCGTGCGCGCGGCGGGCGTATCGTCAGCGTGGGCACGACTTCGCTGCGGCTTCTTGAAAGCGCGGCGCTGCCCGACGGGCGCGTTGCGCCTTTCTCCAGCGATACCGCGATCTTCATCACGCCCGGCTACAGGTTCCGGGCGGTGGATGTGCTCATGACGAATTTCCACCTGCCACGCTCGACGCTGTTCATGCTCGTCAGCGCCTTCAGCGGGCTGGAACGGATGCAGCGGGCCTATGCGCATGCGGTCGCCAGCGGCTATCGCTTCTATTCCTATGGCGATGCCTGCTTGCTGGCGCGCGAGGACAAGGCGTCATGAATGACATGCCCGCCTTCGCGGCGACGCCGGATTTCCGCTTCACCGTGGCCGCGACGGACGGAAGGGCGCGGACCGGGGCCATCACGATGCCGCGCGGCGTGGTGCGGACCCCCGCCTTCATGCCGGTCGGGACCGCCGGTACCGTCAAGGCGATGTATGCAAGCCAGGTGCGGGAGCTGGGCGCCGACATCGTGCTGGGCAATGTCTATCACCTGATGCTGCGGCCCGGTGCCGAGCGTGTGGCCAGCCTCGGCGGCCTCCACCACATGATGGGCTGGCCCCATCCGATCCTGACCGATTCCGGTGGGTTCCAGGTCATGTCGCTTGCGCAGTTGCGCAAGCTGAACGAGCAGGGCGTGACCTTCCAGTCGCATATCGACGGCTCGAAACACGTGCTCACGCCGGAGCGCTCCATCGAGATCCAGGGGCTGCTGGGCTCCGATATCCAGATGCAGCTCGATGAATGCGTGAAGCTGCCTTGCGACGACGATACGGCCGAGAAGGCCATGAACCTGTCGCTGCGCTGGGCCGAGCGTTGCCGCACGGCCTTCGGCGATCAGCCGGGCAAGGCCATGTTCGGCATCGTGCAGGGCGGCGCGGTCGAACGGCTGCGTGTCGAGAGCGCGCGGACGCTGACCGGGATGGACCTGAAGGGCTATGCCATTGGCGGCCTGGCGGTCGGGGAGCCGCAGGCGGTGATGCTCGCCATGATCGACGTGGTCGAGCCGCATCTGCCGCAGGCCAAGCCGCGATATCTGATGGGGGTCGGCACGCCGGACGACATCGTCGAGAGCGTGCGGCGCGGCGTCGACATGTTCGACTGCGTCATGCCGACGCGTGCCGGACGGCACGGCCTTGCGTTCACGCGCTTCGGCAAGGTGAACCTGCGCAATGCCCGCCATGCCGACGATCCCCGTCCGCTCGACGAGGCATCGTCCTGTCCGGCGGCGCGCGACTATAGCCGCGCCTATCTGCATCACCTGACCAAGGCCAACGAGATCCTGGGCATGATGCTGCTGACCTGGGTCAATCTGGCCTATTATCAGGACGTGATGGCCCGGCTGCGCGCCGCCATCGCGGCGGGCCGACTCGACGACGAGATCGACACGATCAAGGCCGGCTGGGCGGCGGGAGACATCGCCCCGATCGGGTGAATCCGCGCCGCTCCAGACGCTCCTGCGGAAACGTGACAACGAGAACGGATTGACAGGGCGGCCCGCTTCGACGGACAAGCGGCGCTGTTTTGCGCCCGAACGGGTGCGCCTCTTTCCCGGACTGGACAGGATTTTCATGAAGGTCGTTGTCGTCGAGTCCCCGGCCAAGGCCAAGACAATCAA
>JBIPLL010000219.1:0-5336 GCA_044368425.1 Beijerinckiaceae bacterium | reverse complement strand
AGATGGACAATCAGTCCAGATTTCATTGTCAGGACATGCCGCACTGATACCCGAATACTCCCAATGGAAATGTCAGCTCCGCTAAAAATTTGATCTTCAAGCGAAACGACAAGTAAATAGTGAGTGTTAAATTCCTCAGCACGATCCCGGAGAACAGTTAGAATTTCACTCATTGGCTGACCAATAAATTTCGGACCAAGTCAATTCGCCCCTCCAGCTTTGCTCGGACGTTGGCTCCATCGGAGACCACCACCAGGTCAAAATCGGCTTCCTGCATCCGCTTTGCAATTACGTCGGGGGACACCGATAAGCTAGGGTTTTCACGAATTGCTAGAGCTGAGCCGACTGAAATCGCTTCAAACCGAACTCTTGGAACCGCATGATTTGCGCCCTCTTTTTGAAAGCCGTGAAGAAATGTTCGCTTCACAAAAGAAAGCATTTGCTGAAACTCTCTACGCATTTGTTCTATCAGCATAGAATTTGAAATTGCAGAATGATTCGATTGCTTAAGGTAATCGTAGAGAAATTTTTTGGGCCTGTCTCTATAACCCGGAAAACGCCCCTTAGGGGTTGAGTTAGTGTCTAGGTATGCAAAGAATCGTGTAACCAATTCTTCTCTTTCTCGTAGACCAATAGCCTTAGAGGAGAGAGGCGTAAGCGCTTTGAACTGTGGCGACTCGGCCAGCTCCTTGATGAGATCTGTCACAGGACCCGGCAGAGAGCCTCGCCTTACCTCGGCTTCGGTTGCTGCCGTGCCGGCCTTGTTTATACGAGCGAACATCTCAGCGCGCGTTGAGAGATCTGTATCTGTGTTGAGAATAATGGTCCGTATCGTGACATCTTCAAGTTTGTTTTGCCGCTCAGTCAATAAATCAGCGAAGCGAAAACCATTCAACTCTGGCAAAAGCACGAGGTCGCGCAAGCGCAGGCCCTCTTTGACGAAGGCACGCATAGCTCGCATGCGCTGTGAACCATCGACTATCTCCATCCTTCCCTCATGCGTCTGATAAAAAAACATAAAGGGGATAGGAAGCCCAATAATTAACGACTCAATAAACTGAGATTTCTGATCGTCATTCCAAGTAAGATTCCGCTGATACTCAGGCACAAAATAACGATCTTCAGTGTCTGATTTAAAGCGGTTAACATACAAAGATACAGGATACTCAGCTATAACGTAATTAACCTGACGCGATACCTTAGAGATTTCCTCTTCAGCTGCCCTTTTTGTAGTCTCATTGGGGCCACGATATTTCTTATTTGCCATGCATCACCTCGCTATACAAAAGCAAGCGGCTTTTTCTAGCATCTCGATTTGAATGCTGCACTTTCAGATCCCCAGCAGGGAATCAGCCTAGGAACACTAACTAATGAAACGGCTGAGCACACTAGGACTAGGGCTACCGACTGCAGAAATTCAGATAGCTGCGCGTGCGGCCGCGACCGGCTCTATCGCTGGCTGCTCCCTGCCCTCTTGCCCAAACGCCGGACCACCGCTAACCCCTCACTCGGACAGGCTTTCGCCCCGGCGCGAGCCGCTCCGGCCGCGGGCGTGGCGAAACTGGTAGACGCAAGGGACTTAAAATCCCTCGACCTCGGTCATGCGGGTTCGACCCCCGCCGCCCGCACCAGCCTCAATCGACGCGACCACGCATGTCTGCATCGGGTCCGGGCACGGCGCCGCGTTGCAACAGGAAGCGCTGCACCAGCGGCAGGCTCGCCGCACCGCGCACGCGCGCCTCGACGCCGACGCGCCCCTCCTCGATCGCGGGCAACCGCACGCCCTGGAGGTCAAGCCGCGCGACGTGCCGCTGGGTGGCCTCCACAAGCCGGGCACGAATGGAGGCCGGGAGGCTGCCATCGATGACGACCAGATCGAAATCGATGATCGACACGCTCGCCACCACGGCCTGAGCGAGCCCGAAGCCGACCGTCTCGATCCATTCGTCGACGCAGGGGCCGAAATCCGGCCAGTCCCCCGGACGATCCCAGAGCGGCGAGGGGTCGATGCCGGCCTCCACAAGCATGCGCTCGAGCAGGATGATGGAGGTCAGTTCGATGATCTGGACGATGCCGCCGCGCCCGTCCGAGACCGGCATGGGACCGATGGCGCCCGCATTGCCGCTGCGACCGGCATAGAGACCGCCATTCAGCACGACGCCGCCACCGATGAAGGTGCCGACATAGAAATAGATGAAGTCGCCCGACACGCCCTGCCGGCCAAATTGCAGCTCGGCAGCGCAGGCGGCGGTCGCGTCATTTTGCAGGGAGACCGGCAGGCCCGTCAGATTCGCCAGCTCGGCCTGGATATTCGCGTCGCGCCACTTGTCCATCTCGGCGGCCGGTGCGCCGGTCTGTCGCGGCCAGTTCCACAATTCGAACGGGATGGCGATGCCAAGCCCCGCCAGCCGCCCGCGCTCCTCGGGTGAGAGGATCTGCGTCACGGTCGCGATATGGCGGCTCGCAAATGCCAGCACGCCATCGGGCGTCGGCCAGCGATAACTCTCGCGCCGGCTGGCAAGCACCTGCCCGGAAAAGTCGGTCAGGACGAGTTCCGCACTGCGCCGCCCGACCTTGAGCCCCAGCATGAAGGCGCCGCGCGGATTGATGAGAAGCGGAACGGACGGCTGCCCGACGCGTCCGCGCACGGGCTCGCCCTTGATCAGCAAGCCGTCCCGTTCGAGCTGACGAATGATGACGGAGACCGTCTGGGCGGAAAGCCCCGTGAGCCGGGCAATGTCGCGCTGCGCCAGCCGCTCCCCCTGATGGATCAGGGACAGGACCAGCCGCTCATTGAAGGCACGCATGCCGCTCTGGTTCGTGCCGCGCAGCGAGGCGGCATTGTCGGCCGCCGTTCCCTCGAGCCGGTCGCGCAGGGAGGCATCGGTCACGATCTCCTCCCCACTGTCGGGACGCGTGCGCCCGCGACCTGCACAGGATCCGGCGCCAGAAACGGTGGGATTCTCATCATGGCAGGAGACTGGCACCCGGCCACCGCCGCGTCGACTGAAAATTTATTAATTCACGGAGAATTATCAATTGACTTGCCGTCCGGGAGATGGTGCCTTGGGCGGGTTAGCGGGGACATGGCCGCAAGAGCCACCACTCGCCATCTGCATCGAGGCCGCGCCGACGCGAGCGCCGCCCGCCCCGGAGGATCAAATGAAAAAAGTCATTGCCGCGTCTGTGTTTACAGCACTTGCGACATTCGCCGCTCCCGCCCTGGCGCAGGCGCCTGTTGGTGCGTGTCTGATCACGAAGACC
This sequence comes from Beijerinckiaceae bacterium, assembly GCA_044368425.1. Classification (GTDB taxonomy): domain Bacteria; phylum Pseudomonadota; class Alphaproteobacteria; order Rhizobiales; family Beijerinckiaceae; genus JBIPLL01. The sequence continues at coordinate 2,072 of JBIPLL010000219.1, read as the reverse complement.
GACACAAATCCGTTTTTCGTCAAGATGAAGGAAGGCGCGACGGCCGCCGCCGCCGCAAACGGCATTCGCCTCAAGAGCTATGCAGGCAAGATCGACGGCGATCACGAGTCGCAGGTTGCCGCCATCGAATCCTGCATTGCCGATGGCGCGAAGGGCATCCTTCTGACCGCATCGGACACCTCGGCCATCGGCACCGCCGTCAGGAAGGCGCGCGCTGCCGGCATCCTCGTGATCGCGCTCGATACGCCGCTGAACCCGATCGACACGGCCGACGCGACATTCGCGACGGACAATTTCGAGGCAGGCCGCCTGATCGGCGCCTGGGCGCGCGGCACGCTCGGCGACAAGGCGAAGGACGCGCGCATCGCCTTCCTCAACCTCTCGCCGGCGCAGGTCACGGTCGACGTGCTGCGCAACCAGGGCTTCATGTCAGGGTTCGGCATCGACGTGAAGAATGCCAATGTCATCGGCGACGAGAACGACGCACGCATCGTCGGCCATGACGTGACCAACGGCAACGAGGAGGGTGGACGTCGGGCGATGGAGAACCTTCTCCAGAAGAACCCGAACATCAATGTCGTTCACACGATCAACGAGCCGGCCGCTGCGGGTGCCTACCAGGCCCTGCGCGCGGCGGGCAAGGCGCGCGATGTGCTCATCGTGTCGGTCGACGGCGGCTGCCCGGGCGTGGCCAATGTCAAGGCAGGCGTCATCGGCGCCACGTCCCAGCAATATCCGCTGCTGATGGCGTCGCTGGGCATCGAGGCGATCGCCGAATTCGCCAAGACGGGGAAGAAGCCGGCTCCGACTGCCGGCAAGAACTTCCGCGATACGGGCGCCTCGCTTGTCACCGACAAGCCGGTTTCCGGCGTCACGTCGATCAGCGTGCAGGATGGCACGTCCCGCTGCTGGGGTTGAGCCGGATCCTGTGATGCGATCCTGAATCGACCGGACACAGAACTGAGGCCGGGGCGAATTGCAGTTCGCCCCGGCACCGACCAACGTGTTCACGGGCCACCCAGAAGCCTGCGCGAGTGACAATGCCCGACGCCCTCTCCTCCCCACCCGACTTCGAAAAGGCTGCGGCCGGATCGACGGACGTCGTCCATTTCGGGCGCGAACGTGGCGCGATCGAGCGCCTTCAGCATCTCCTTCATGCCAACCCGGCACTGGTGCCGCTGATCGTCCTTCTGGGCTCGATCGTGATTTTTGGCCTGCTCGTCGGCCAGCGTTTCTTCTCGCCCTTCGCCATGACGCTGATCCTTCAGCAGGTCGCGATCATCGGCATCATCGGCGTCGCGCAGACACTCGTGATCCTGACCAAGGGCATCGATCTGTCGGTCGGTGCGATCATGGTCCTGTCTTCCGTCGTGATGGGGCAATTCACCTTCCGCTACGGCCTCTCGCCCGAACTCGCCATCCTGGCCGGGCTTGCCGTGGGCGCCCTGTGCGGCGCGATCAACGGCTTCCTCGTCGCCGTGGTCAGACTGCCCCCCTTCATCGTCACGCTCGGCACCTGGCAGATCTTCCTGGCCACGAATTTCCTCTATTCGGCCAACGAGACGATACGCGCCCAAGACATCGAGCAGCATGCGCCAGTGCTTCAGATCTTCGGCGCGAATTTCCAGATCGGCGGCGCCGTCTTCACGCTTGGCGCAATGACGATGTTGCTCCTTGTGCTGCTCCTCTACTATGTGCTGAACCACACGGCCTGGGGCCGCCACGTTCATGCGGTTGGCGACGACCCCGACGCCGCAAATCTGGCTGGTGTGAGCGTCACGCGCACCCTGATCGGTGTCTATGCTGTATCGGGCCTGATCTGCGCACTGGCCGGCTGGGTCCTGATCGGCCGCATCGGATCCGTGTCACCGACATCGGGCCAGTTCGCCAATATCGAATCGATCACGGCGGTGGTGATCGGCGGCATCTCGCTCTTCGGCGGACGCGGCTCGATCCTGGGCATGTTGTTCGGTGCCCTGATCGTCGGTGTGTTCTCGCTGGGCCTGCGGCTGATCGGCACCGATCCGCAATGGACCTATTTGCTCATTGGCATCCTGATCATCACGGCGGTC
>JBIPLL010000513.1:0-2778 GCA_044368425.1 Beijerinckiaceae bacterium | reverse complement strand
CGACCAGCGGCGACCTCTGCGCAGTGCCAATGTGGCTGGTTTGATCGTCGATCTTGGTGATCTGCGGCCTGATCCGCTCACCGGACTTTTCGAAAGTGCGATCCACGATACGGTGGCTCTGATCCGGGCGAAGGGCGCGATCCCGCTTATGCTCGGCGGAGAACAATGCTGCGTGGCCTCAGCCGTTGCCGGCCTTCGCTCGGTATATGCTTCACCCGACGGGATTGCGGCTCTGATCATCAGCGCTTCGCCAGACTGCCCCTTGCCGGGAGCAGGGGACCGTACATGGGTGATTTCTGGATCGTCACAGGAGCCGGGTCATCCAGGGGGTATGGCCCTTGCAATCCAAGACCTGCGACAGCGGCTTGAAAGCAGTGTCGGGGCAATGCTCCGTCATTTTGGCGCAAGACCAGTTCATGTCGCGCTGGATGCCTCCGCCATCGCGAGCCATTGGCACGGCACCAGCATGACCGCCGATTTCGCAGGGTTGAGCCTGTCGGAATGCCGATGGCTCTTCCGCCAGCTTGGCGTCGCAAACATCGCGAGCCTGTCGATTACCGGCCTTGATCCGACGATCAACGGCCTCTCGCTCGTCAAGACCGGCCAGCGCCTGCTGCTGACGGCCATCCTCGATCTCATCTACGCGCGGCTTGGCGTGCTTGAACAGCGAATGGAAACAACCCATGCCTGCCGCTGAAGCAATTTCTCTCGCCTTTTCATCTCCCGTATCGCGCTTCTTCGACATCGAAGAGGCGGGCTTGTGCGATCTGCGTCGCGGCGATGTCGCGTTCATCGGCATGCCGTCGGATGCGACCCATACCAGCCGGATCGGCACGCGGTTTGGACCACGGGCCCTCCGGCACGAAACCAGCCTGCTCATGCATCGGCTGCGGCTCGATGCACAGGGCGGCCTGATCGATCCCGCCACTGGCATCGACTGCACTCTGGCCGACACGCGCGCGCTGGTCGACCTTGGCGATGCCGCAATCCATCCGCTGGCCGTCGAGAAGACCATCCGGTCTATCGCAGACATGACAAGGGCTGTCGTGAAAACGGGTGCGCTTCCTGTCGCAATCGGTGGCGATCACTTCAACAGCTATCCGGCGTGCCTCGGCGTGTCAGAGGCGCTCGCGGAGAGCGAGCCCGGCGCGCGTTTTGGCTATATCCAGATCGACGGCCATCTCGATTTCGCTAATCGGCTGGCCGCCTGGGGCCCGTTCAATCACGCCACAAATGCCCGGCGCTGCTCGGAACTCGCCAATATCCGCCGCGAGAACATGGTCTGGATCGGCATCGCCGGGTGGGTCGACGGCAATGATGTGGCCGAGATCGAAGGCTTCGGCGGCCTTATCTTCTCCGCCGAGGATGTCCATCGGATCGGTGCGAGGGAGGTTGCCCGCCGTGCGGTCACGCATGCGCTCCGCAACTGTGACCGCCTCTATCTCACCATCGATGTCGATGCGCTGGACTCCGGCTTCCTGCCGGGAACCGGCTCCATCGTGCACAGTGAGATCACCTGTCGCCAATACATCGAACTGCTGGAAACCTTTGCGCAGGCGCCGCTTTGCGGCGTCGACATGGTCGAGGTTTCCCCGCCCTTGGACCCGTCCGGGCGCTCCGAAGCGATTGCCGCGCAACTGCTGTTCGAGGTCCTCCGCCCGCGGCTCGTCGTCGAGAAGGGCCTGCACGCATGAGGGTCTTTCCAAACCTGATCGCCGGCGGCGCCGCGTCGGTGCACGAGGCGATGAGCAACATCAATCCGTCCGATACGAGCGACCTCATCGGCGAATATGCCATCGCCTCGCGCGAGGATGTCGAGGGAGCGATTGCAGCCGCCGCGCAGGCCTTTCCGATCTGGTCCCGGACGAATGCCCTGCAGCGTTTCGAGATCCTCGACCGTATCGGCACAGAGGTCACCGCCCGGTCCCGCGAGATCGCGGACATGCTGGCGCGCGAGGAAGGAAAGACACTGAAGGAGGCGACCGCAGAGGTTCTGCGCGCCGGACAATTGTTCAAGTTCTTCGCTGCCGAAGCCTACCGGGCCAATAGCGAAGGCTTGCCGTCAGTGCGCGATGAGATTGGACTTTCCGTCACGCGGGAACCGATCGGCGTCGTCGGGGTCATCACTCCCTGGAACTTTCCGATTGCCATTCCCGCCTGGAAGATTGCCCCCGCGCTCGCCTATGGCAACACGGTGGTGTTCAAGCCGGCCGAGCTTGTGCCGGGTTCGGCTTGGCTGCTTGGTGACATCATCACCCGCGCCGGGCTTCCAGAAGGCGCCTTCAACCTCGTCATGGGGCATGGGTCGGTGGTTGGCGACGCCATCGTCTCATCGCCGAAGGTCGCGGGTGTGTCCTTTACGGGGTCGACGCGCGTGGGAAAGGCGATTGGTCACGCGCTCTTCGAACGCGGCGCCCGTATGCAGCTCGAAATGGGCGGAAAGAACCCGCTGATCGTTCTGGACGACGCTCCGCTGGAGCTTGCTGTCGATTGTGCCCTGCAGGGCGCCTTCTTCTCGACCGGCCAGCGCTGCACGGCCTCTTCCCGGCTGATCGTGACGCCCCGCATCCACGATGCCTTTGTTGCGCGCCTGATCGAACGCATGACAGCGGTTGCCATCGGCGATGCGCGGGATCCGGCAACCGACATTGGTCCTGTTGTATCGCAGGACCAGCTGGCGATTGACGAGCGCTACCTGGAACTCGGCAAGATCGAGGGTGCCTGTCTTGCTCATGGCGGCGAGCGCCTGAACCGCAGGACGCCAGGCCACTACCTCAA
>JBIPLL010000542.1:0-2552 GCA_044368425.1 Beijerinckiaceae bacterium | reverse complement strand
GCCTTGTTTACCCAGACAACCAGCCAGATGACCATCAACCGCGATGAAATCTTCGGCCCCATCGCAGCAGTGATCCCGGCTCGCGACTATGACGAAGCGCTGGCCATCGCCAACGACACCGAGGCGGGGCTTGCCAGCGGGATCGTGACCCGGAACGCGAAGATCATCCGGCACTTTCGCGACAACGCCGAAGCAGGCATGGTTCAGGTCAACTTGCCGACGGCAGGTATGGATTTCCACGCGCCTTTCACTGGCCGAAAACAGGCTGGCTATGGTCCTGCCGAGAAGGGCAGTTATGCGCGCGACTTCTACACGGCAGTCAAAGTCACGCATGAGCGCTTCGTCTAGTGCCGGAATGTGAAATCAGGAGCGATCAACCGATCGGAATTGTCATGTCGAACGATCCTCTTCTTCGTGCCGATGGCCGGCCAGATGACCGCATGGGCGTCGAGGCTGTCGAACGCGCCTTGAGCCTGCTTGATGCTCTCGGCTCTGTGGAAACACCTCTCTCGCTCAAGGAACTGGCGCTCAAGACGGGACTGTCCAAAGCAACGATCCTGCGCCTGACAGTCTCCCTCGAGCGCTTTGGCTATGTGGGTCGCAACCTTGCCGGAGCCTACCAGCTCGGCCCGACCCTCTGGCGGCTGGGTTCGGTCTTCCGACAGAACCTTGAGCTGGAGCCGATCATTCGACCCGCCATGCAGGCGCTCGTTTCGCTGACCCAGGAAAGCGCTTCGTTCTGGATCCCGCGCGGGGACGAGCGCATGTGCCTGTTCCGCCAGAATTCGCCCCGCAGCGCCCGTTCCCATGTCGAGGAAGGTGAGAGCTCGCCAATCGGCAAGGGCTCCGGGGGCCATATCGTGGCCTACTATCTCGGGATGCCCACACGCTTATCCGAGGAGATTTGCGCCGAAGGCGTTGTCGCCACGCTTGGGGACCGCGACCCGGATGTCGCCAGCGTTTCGGCTCCCGTACTGGGTCCGAACCGTGAATTTGTGGGTGCACTGACGCTGGCTGGTATTCTCAATCGCTTCGAAGGTCATGTTCCGGAATACAAGGTGATTGTGAAGCAGGCTGCGGCCTCGATCACTCGCCAGTTGGGAGGCGACCCGGGACCTTCTGCAATCCGGCTTGGGGACCGCAAGGAATGACCCTTCCTCTGTCCGGCGTTCGCGTTCTCGACCTGTCAAATGTTCTCGCAGGTCCGTTCTGCGGCTACAATCTGGCGCGTCTTGGCGCCGAGGTGATCAAGGTCGAGAACCCGGATGGCGGCGATCTGGCCCGCAGGCTCGGCGCCGATCCGGAGATGGCGAAGCAATTGATGGGGCTGTCCTTCGTGGCCGTGAATGCAGGCAAGCAATCGGTCGCGCTGGATCTCAAGAACGCGGAATGCAGGGAGGCCTTCCTGCGTCTCGTCGCGCAGAGTGACGTGGTGCTGGAGAACTTTCGCCCGAAGGTTATGGAGCGGCTGGGGCTGGGCTACGATGTGCTGTCGGCCCGCAATCCGCGGATCATCTACTGCGCGATCTCCGGCTTCGGGCAGGACGGCCCCTGGGCCGGCCGCCCGGCCTACGACCAGATCGTGCAAGGGCTGTCCGGCGCAATGAGCGTCACCGGAGATACCCGGACGGCTCCGCTGCGCACCGGCTTCCCGATCTCCGACACGATTGCGGGACTGACTGCAGCCTTCGCCATTTCCGCCGCGCTGGTCGAGCAACGCAGGACGGGGCGCGGACGCCGACTGGATGTCTCGCTGCTTGAATCGACACTGGCCGCGATGGGCTGGGTCGTGTCCAATCATCTCAATGCGGGGGTGGACCCCGAGCCGATGGGAAACGAGAACTTTACGGCCGCACCTTCTGGAACGTTCCGCACCGCAACCGGCCCACTCAACATTGCTGCCAATGAGCAGAAGCAATTTGAGGCGCTATGCGATCTCGTCGGGCGTCCGGACCTCAAAACTGATGCACGCTTTGCGCAGCGTCAGGCCCGCAAGACGCATCGTGCTGCGCTGAAGGACGAGCTCGAGGCCGCTCTCGCTACTCGGGGATCAGAGGAGTGGGAGGTTCTGTTAAACGCCAGCGGCGTGCCGGCGGGCTGCGTGCTCAGCGTGCCGCAGGTGCTCCGCGAGGCCCAGGTGACCGGTCGCCAGTTCGTCGAGACGATCGACAGCGCAACCGGAAGCGGAACCGCGATGCGTGTGACGCGGCCCGGCTTCCAGATCGATGGTGGCTTTCCCAAGCCATCTCCGCCGCCGGCACTCGGCCAGGATACAGACCGATGGCTTGCTGCGCTCGGCTACAGCAACGACGAGCTCAGGCGGCTCATGGCATCCTGCGCAATGGCTTCAACCCATTCCTGCAACGCGACTTGAAGGTACTCCGAAAATGCTGGACGACATTTCTGCGCTCGAAGACCTCGCGAAAACCTATCTCGATGGGCTCTATGAGGGCGACACCGGGAAGCTGGGCTCGGTCTTCCTGCCAACTTCGGCGCTCACGCAGGTTGCTGATGGCAAGGTGTCCATCACCCCCTGCGAACAATGGCTCGAG
>JBIPLL010000591.1:0-5352 GCA_044368425.1 Beijerinckiaceae bacterium | reverse complement strand
GGTCTTCAGCCAGATGATCTGTGATGCTGACTGCAAATCGGCTAACAATGCCATACACCTGAGCCGCCCCCTAATGGTCTCTTTTGGTATTCCTGGCATTCGGCGGCCAGGTGATGGCAAGCGTTAGCTTGATCAGGCTCACACATCCACCCATTCTTCATTAATCATAATGAACTACGGACAGGACGAAAATCTCAAAACGCCAGGAAAGGTAGTTCACGACATTAGTGAAGGATTGAATTATCTCAGCGAGATAGAAGCTACATCTCAGAAGCCATGGGAGCTATTTCAGTATTTCCGATCGGAGATTCAACATGAACACACTTTATTACTTGGACGAGTATCGTGGTATATCACATGTCAATCCTTTCTGATTACTGTTTACGCTATTTCCTTCAGCAACAGCAGACAGCCAAACTGGTTCTCCAATATTGTTTTACCTGCACTTGCAATTGTTGTTTCAGTTCTAGCCTTCTTCATGATTGAAGGCGCAACAAAGACTATTAATATGTGGGGCAGGATGCGAAACGATTTGATCCAGGCGGCGTCAGGTCTCGACCCAGTTATCATTCCTCGATGGCGATCAGATGTTAAATACGGCGATCCTATTCATGTAAGAGCATTATGGTTTCCTCGTTTTATTACTATTGTATTTATTTTCTTTTGGGTCGGTATTTCAATTGCGTCTTGGAAGTTTCCTTGGTTATGAATACTCACAGAAGAAATGCAACAGGAGTGATTCATTTTAGCGGATTTCATCAGTAGCTTACACAAGCTAACAACCAGGTGCAGAAGGCGGGAGCTGAGGTTTGGTTCTATGCCTAGATCTCGACCCGCTTCTGATCTGGAGCGTTATACGCTCAACAAAACAGGGAAAGTGGTCAGCTGTAGTAAGGCGGTAATCAATCCGATTGCGAGCCGTGGCTTGCTGCGGCGCAGGACTCCCGACATGCTTGCTACAGCCAGATTGCAATACAAGGCTTTATGCGCTACCAATAGCTTACTACCACAGGCTGTCACTACCCTTGGACCTGATTGATCAACTCCAAACTCTTGCAGCAAGGGCAAAGCAAGTTGGCCCAAGTCTCACCAATGAAGAGGCGACAAAAATGGCACTTATCGCCCCGTTTATTCAGGCCCTCGGTTATGACATCTTCAATCCGACGGAAGTCAAGCCTGAAATCTCAGCAGATTTACCAGGAATCAAGCAGGGAGAGAGGGTTGACTATGCTGTGCTTGAAAATGGGCATCCTAAAATTCTTGTAGAAGCAAAGCCTTATACATCCGATCTCAAGACAGCAGAGATGGGGCAGCTTAGTAGATATTTTCAGGCAACAAATGCTCGCATAGGAATTCTCACCAATGGCCAGACATTCTTGTTTTTCTCAGATCTAGACAAGCCAAACTTGATGGATGAGAGGCCTTTTGCAGAGATTGATCTTTTTGACTTGAAATCAGCTCCTCTTGAGCAGATCAAGCAGATGTCAAAGGCAATGTTTGATATAGATACGCTTCTTTCTACTGCTGAGAGATTAAAGTATCTGCGTGGAGTCAAAGAGCAGCTTAAGGCAGAACTGTCAGATCCTAGTGAGTGGCTTGTTAGAGAAATGGCTGCGCGTGTTCACGGCGCAAAACGAACAAGCAGTCAGCTTCTTGAGAAGTTTAAGCCAATCGTCATAGATGCAATCAAGGCATACATTAATGACAAGATTAATGAGCGACTTAGCAGCGCGATGGAAGTCGACAAGACACAAGCCGAGGCGACTGCCACAATTCCTGACGCTTTAGAGGAGGGAGAAGAGAGTGGGATCGTTACTACCAAGGAGGAGTATGAGGGGCTTTATATCATTAGAGCCATTTGCGCATCCGACATCGATCCATCGAGGCTGGCGGAAAAGGATACGAAATCCTATTGCAATGTTCTGCTGGATAACAATTCCTGGAAAAGTATTGTGAGAATGTACTTTAATGGCTCCCAGAAGAAGCTCGAGATATTTGATGAAGCGGAACCTAGGATGGTGCCTCTAGAGTCGCTCTCAAGTATATATCAGCATGCCGACAGAATCCGGACTGCCTTAAGGATAAAACTCTCCTGATCTCTTGCACGAGCTATTGATTGGCGTATAACACCGCCATTCACCTGAGCCGCCACCGCAAGGATCTCTACTCCGCCGTGAGCTCCTTGCGGCCAGGTGATGGCGAGCGTTAGACGAGCAGAGAGGACAGGAAATCCAGTTCTCGAAAGCAGCAGCATTTGGGCTGCCTCAAATCAGAAATCAGCCTCACCCAGGATGTTCGAGCGCTGCGAGCTTGGCTTCGATTTCGATTGCTGGCAGGTTTTGAACTTGGAGAATCTTCAGGTAGTTCCCCTTCACCGTCTGGGTGTTGGGATTATCCATTCCCAGACTTGCCAGGAAGATCCGCGCAGCGCGCCCTGACAGCGGCTCCGCTTCCGCCAGGCGGTTGGTGGCCTGCAGGAGATTCGCCAGGTTGTTGAGATCCCTGGCCACGTTGGGATGGTCATTGCCGTAGCTGGCCTCATCGATCGCAAGGGCACGGCGCATCAGCGGCTCCGCTTCCGCCAGGCGGTTGGTGGCCTGCAGCAGCTGCGCCAGGTTGTTGAGATCCCTGGCCACGTTGGGATGGTCATTGCCGTAGCTGGCCTCATCGATCGCCAGGGCACGGCGCATCAGCGGCTCCGCCTCCGCTAGGCGGTTAGTGACATACAGCAGCACCACCAGGTTGTTGAGATGACTGGCCACGTTGGGATGGTCATTGCCGTAGCTGGCCTCATCGATCGCCAGGGCACGGCGCATCAGCGGCTCCGCTTCCGCCAGGCGGTTGGTGGCCTGCAGCAGCTGCGCCAGGTTGTTGAGACGAATGGCCACGTTGGGATGGTCATTGCCGTAGCTGGCCTCATCGATCGCCAGGGCACGGCGCATCAGCGGCTCCGCCTCCGCGAGGCGGTTGGTGGCCTGCAGCAGCCCCGCCAGGTTGTTGAGACGAATGGCCACGTTGGGATGGTCATTGCCATAGCTGGCCTCATCGATCGCCAGGGCACGGCGCATCAGCGGCTCCGCCTCCGCTAGGCGGTTAGTGTCCTGCAGCAGTTGCGCCAGGTTGTTGAGACGAATGGCCACCTTGGGATGGTCATTGCCATAGCTGGCCTCATCGATCGCCAGGGCACGGCGCATCAGCGGCTCCGCCTCCGCAAGGCGGTTGGTGTCCTGCAGCAGCTGCGCCAGGTTGTTGAGATCACTGGCCACGTCGGGATGGTCATTGCCGTAGCTGGCCTCATCGATCGCCAGGGCACGGCGATACAGAGGTTCGGCGTCTTCGTATTGGGCAATCACTTGCAGGAGGGAGGCCTGTCGATCGAGTAAGCCTGCAACGGCTGGATCGTTCGCACCCAGCTCCTTTGTCGCCACCTGAACACCCCTCTCGGCAACCGCCAGTAGCGGCTGCCAGATCGTGCCCCTGCCTAACTGATCCAGCCTCTTGACCAACCAAGCTGCCCATTCGGCCGCCGGCTGAATCACACGGGCATGCCTGAGCGCACGCTGCAATCGCTCGGCATCGTCTGCCTGGATCGCTTTGGCCTCCAGCCCTTCCAGCGGCCCATCGAAGTAGGCAAAGCCCCAGCGGTGCACCGCCTCAAAATTGCCTTGATCCCGCTGGCGTTCATCGGCCTGCAGGTGGTGGGCCATCTCGTTGTGCAGTTGCCAGCGGCCCTCGCCGATCGGCTCGATCGACCAGAAGCGCCCCAGCTCCGCTGCCGCGGTGGCGGGATAGCCCGTCGCAAAATGGCTCACCGCCTGGCTGAACAGTTCCCGATCCCAGATGCCAAAGGCGGCCAGCAGCTTCAAGGTGGCCCGTTCTGAGGCATCGAGGTGGGTGAGCAGCCGATCGATCTGCTCCTGCTGGCTGCCGCCGAACACCTCTGGCGTGCGTTCCTCGGCAGGGGTCTTGTCGTAGAGCTGGGTTTCCAGTTCCAGATAGAAGGGCACCCCAGCCGCCTGGCGGAGGATCTTCTCCACGATCGCCGGCTCCTCGATGCCCCGCTTGGCCAGGAAGCTCCTGGCATCTTCCTCGCTGAGCTGGCCCACCAGGTGTTGCTCACAGGCTTCGCTCCAGCCCTGGTCGTAGCCCTCCTCCCAGCTCAGGCGATCCCGTCCGCCGATCACCCAGAGCACCTCGGGCAGCTCGCTCACCAGATCCACCAGCCACCGCTCCCGTGGCTCTCGCCTGCGCCCGCTTCTGCCCATCCCTGAGTGCCAGAGGGTTTCGTAGGTGTCGAGGGCGATCAGGGGCGGCGGGCCGCTGTAGGTGATGGCGTCATCCCAGCCCTGATCCAGCTGGGAGGAGAGGGCCTGGCGGAAATCCTTGGCCCACTGCAGCGGCAACTGGGCCAGCAACTCCTCTTCTGAGTAGCTCTGGCTGCGCTGCAACCAGGGCTCAGCCCGCTGCTGCACCCAGTCGGAGAGTTGCCGCTTGGCCGTGGCGGCGGCCTTCATGGCGCTGACGGCCAGCCCCACCCCGCTCAGCTGGCCCAGCACCTCCAGCCCACCGGCGAGCACATCGGCATAGGGCCCGGCCCCCTGCAGCAGCTCCTTGCGATCGCTGCCGTACACCTGCTCCGGATGGAAGCGTCGGCCGTATTCCGCCAGCGCCAGGGAGAAGGAGGGAAAGGGGATGGTGGGGAACAGCCGCCGCAGCCGGAACAGCAGCAGATCCGGCGGGGTGGTGTCGGCACCTGCCAAGTCCAGGCGCCCCATCAGCGCCTGCGGACAGCGCTGGCGGTGGAGCTGCTCCAGCTTCTGCAGCAGGGTGGTCTTGCCGATGCCGCCATCGCCGTAGAACACCAACACCCGGTGCTCCTCTGGCTGCTTGTGCGCCAGGTTCCGCTCAAAGGCGGCGATCAGCTCCTCCCGGTCGGTGAACACATCCAAGGCTGAGGGCCGCTGCTCACGCTCGGAGGGCCGCTGGATCGGCATGGCGTAGTGGGGTTATGAAGCGTGGAGGCAGGGGTGGATTGTAGTAAGACGCCGGGGGTAGAATTGATAGATCAAGAACAGAGATGCCAAGCTTTGCGGAAGATATCTACGATTGAGAGGTATTCGATAGACAATCTGCTTCATTTACGGAGTCGTCTAACAACATCATTCACCCGACCCGTCCCAAGGGGCTTGGCTTCGGCAGTAGTTGCTTCGGGCGGGTGATGATGAGCGTTAGACATTCCATTAAGAAGCGTGCGTAGATGTTTTAATAGCCTGTTAGTAGGCTCCTGCGGTAAAGGCTTGCCTCCACCTCACTATTCCGGCAATGGATTTATCTCTAGGCGTCCTCTCGACA
>JBIPLL010000009.1:0-20444 GCA_044368425.1 Beijerinckiaceae bacterium | reverse complement strand
TTGCCGATGTCGTGGACGTCGCCCTTGACGGTGGCCATCAGCACCTTGCCGGCGGCGGAGCGCTCCGTGCCGCCGTTGAGGCGCTTCTCCTCCTCCATGAATGGCATCAGCCAGGCGACCGCCTGCTTCATGACGCGGGCCGACTTGACGACCTGCGGCAGGAACATCTTGCCCGCGCCGAAGAGGTCGCCGACCACGTTCATGCCGGCCATCAGCGGGCCTTCGATCACGTGAAGCGGGCGTTCGACCGCGAGGCGTGCCTCTTCCACATCGGTCTCGATGAATTCGGTGATGCCGTTGACCAGCGCGTGCTCAAGCCGCTTCTCGACCGGGGCCTCGCGCCAGGCGAGATCGGCGCCCTTCGCTGCCACCGCGCCGTCGCCCTTGAAGCGGGGCGCGGCCTCGAGCAGGCGCTCGGTCGCGTCGGAGCGGCGATTGAGGACGACATCCTCGCACAGCTCGCGCAGCTCGGGGTCGATGCGCTCATAGACGGCAAGCTGGCCCGCATTGACGATGCCCATGTCCATGCCCGCCGTGATGGCGTGGAACAGGAAGACCGAATGCATCGCCTCGCGCACGGGCTCGTTGCCGCGAAACGAGAAGGACAGGTTCGAGACACCACCTGAAATATGGGCGTGTGGCAGGTTCTGCCGGATCTGGCGGGTCGCCTCGATGAAGGCCACGCCATAGCCGTCATGCTCCTCGATGCCGGTCGCGACCGCGAAGACATTGGGATCGAACACGACATCCTCGGGCGGGAAGCCGACCTCCTGCGTCAGGATGCGATAGGCGCGGGAACAGATCTCGACCTTGCGCTCCAGCGTATCGGCCTGGCCCTGCTCGTCGAAGGCCATGACGACGACGGCGGCGCCATAGTCGCGCACGCGGCGGGCCTCCTCGCGGAACTTGTCCTCGCCCTCCTTCATCGAGATCGAGTTGACGATGGGCTTGCCCTGCACGCATTTCAGGCCGGCCTCGATCACCTCGAATTTCGAGCTGTCGATCATCACCGGCACGCGGGCGATGTCGGGTTCGCTCGCCACAAGATTGAGGAACTCCGTCATCGCGGCGACGGAATCGAGCAGGCCCTCGTCCATGTTGACGTCGATGATCTGGGCGCCGTTGGCGACCTGATCGCGCGCCACATCGAGTGCCGCGGGGTAGTCGCCACTCGTGACCAGCTTGCGGAAGCGCGCCGAGCCCGTGACATTCGTGCGCTCGCCGACATTGACGAAGGTGATCTCGGGCGTGAGCACGAAGGGCTCGAGGCCCGACAGGCGCATGAAGCGGGCAGGGGAGGGCAGCTTGCGCGGCGCCACGTCCTTCACGGCCCGTGCAATGGCCGCGATATGGGCCGGGGTCGAGCCGCAGCAGCCGCCCACCATGTTGACGAGGCCAGCGCTGGCGAATTCGCCGACAAGCTCGGCCATCGCCTCCGGGCTCTCGTCATAGAGGCCGAACTCGTTCGGCAGGCCGGCATTGGGATAGGCGCAGACGAGCGTGTCGGCGACGCGCGACAGCTCCTGGATATGGGCGCGCATCTCGCGGGCGCCCAGCGCGCAGTTGAGGCCGAAGGTCAGCGGATCGGAGTGGCGCAGGCTGTGCCAGAAGGCGGTCGGCGTCTGGCCCGACAGGGTGCGGCCCGAGAGATCGGTGATCGTGCCGGAGATCATCACCGGCAATTCGCAGCCTGTCTCGCGGAAGACCTGGCGCGCGGCGACGATGGCCGCCTTGGCATTGAGCGTGTCGAAGATCGTCTCGATCAGGATGAGCTCGGCCCCGCCCGCGATCAGGCCGCGGATCTGGTCGGCATAGGCATCGCGCACGGCGTCGAAGCTGACGGCGCGAAAGCCCGGATTGTTGACGTCGGGCGAGATGGACAAGGTGCGGTTCGTCGGGCCGACGGCTCCAGCCACGAAACGGCGGCGACCGTCCTCCTTCTGGGCGATGGCGGCGGCCTCGCGGGCGAGGCGTGCACCTTCCCGGTTGAGATCGTGAACGATATGTTCCAGCCCGTAATCGGCCTGCGCGATGCTGGTGCCGGAGAAGGTATTGGTCTCGACGATGTCCGCGCCCGCCCGGAAATAGGCGAGGTGGATGTCGCGGATCGCGTCGGGCTGCGTCAGGATCAGAAGGTCGTTGTTGCCCTTCAGATCATGGGCGTGCTCGTGGAAGCGCGTGCCCCGGAAGGCCGCCTCGTCGAGACGCAGGTTCTGGATCTCCGTGCCCATCGCCCCGTCGAGGACGAGGATGCGCTCGCGCGCGGCATCCCGGATGGCTCGGGTGACGGCGGCGCCGTCGACGGGCGCGAAGGGGCTGGTCTGGGACATAATCTGATCCTGGCAATCGATGTTCAGGCCGCCTCGACCGCAGCAGCAGCAGGCGTCGCGGCGCGCAGGCCGATGAGATGGCAGATCGCGAAGACGAGATCGGCCTTGTTCATCGTGTAGAAGTGCAGGTCGGTGACGCCCCGGTCGATCAGGTCGAGCACCTGCTCGGCACAGACGGCTGCAGCGACAAGACGGCGGGTTGCCGGATCCTCGTCGAGACCGTCGAAGCGGGCGGCGAGCCAGTCGGGCACGCTCGCGCCGGTGCGCTGGGCGAAGTTCGCCGCCAGCTTGAAGTTCTGCACGGGCAGGATGCCGGGAACGATCGGGATGTCGATGCCGCGCGCGCGGACACGGTCGAGATAACGGAAATAGAGGTCGTTATCGAAGAAGAACTGGGTGATGGCGCGTGTCGCGCCTGCATCGACCTTGGCCTTCAGCGTGTCGATGTCGCTCTGCCAGGACGGGCTCTCGGGGTGCTTCTCGGGATAGGCCGAGACCGAGACCTCGAAATCCCCGATCTTGCGGATGCCGCGCACCAGATCGGCGGTCATGCCATAGCCGCCGGGATGGGGAACATAGGCGGTGCCGATGCCGCCGGCAGGGTCGCCGCGCAGGGCCACGATGTGGCGCACGCCCGCGTCCCAGTAGCCGCGCACGACCTCGTCCACCTCGTCGCAGGTGGCGCCGACGCAGGTGAGATGCGCGGCGGGGCGCAGCGAGGTTTCATCGACGAGGCGCTTGAGCGTGGCATGGGTGCGCTCGCGCGTCGAACCGCCCGCGCCGTAGGTCACGGAGACGAAGCCCGGACCCAGCGGCGCCAGCCGCTCGATGGCGCTCCAGAGATTGGCCTCCATCTCGGCCGTCTTGGGCGGGAAGAACTCGAAGGACACCTGGGCAGGCCGGGCGCCGTGACGGCTGGGGCGAAACGCGACGGGTGACATCAGGCAACCTCCCGACCCGGTTCGCGCAAGGGCCAGTCCGTGACCCTCCTGCGATCCTGGGCAAGCCATAGTGAAACGGTGAGCTGATCGACGGGGCGCGCGCCGTCCTGCGCCTTGGGCGGGGCGAGGTCGCGCGTTTCCAGGCAGTCGAGGCCCGCATCGCGCAGCCAGCCGATCATCTGGTCGCGACCGAAGCCAAGGCGGCGATGGGCGTGGTTCTCGCGCAGGAAGTCGAGCGCGTGCGGGGCAAAGTCGACGACGAGCAGGCGCCCTCCTGGGGCGAGCAGGGCCGCAGCTTCGGTCAGCGCGCGAGCCGGATCGTCGAGATAATGCAGCACCTGATGGATGATGACGAGGTCGAAGGCGTTGCGGTCCACGGGCGGCGCGAGAATGTCGCCCTGCCGCAATTCGACGCGCGACAGGCCGGCACGCTCCAGCCCGGCGCGGGCAACCGCCAGCATGGCGTGGCTCGCGTCGATGCCGATGGCGCGCGCGGCACGGGGCGCCAGCAGCGCCAGCATCCGGCCCGTGCCGGTGCCAAGATCGAGCAGGGCGCGAACCGGGCGCTCGCCCACAGCCTCGCGCACCGCCGCCTCGACGAGATCCTCCGGCACATGCAGCGAGCGGATGCGGTCCCAGTCCTGCGCATGGCGGGCGAAATAGGCCTGCGCCGCCTGTGCACGCGCGCTGCGCACAGCAGCAAGGCGCGAGGCGTCCGCAGCGAGCGTGCCGTCGCGACCATCGAGACGCGCAAGAATGGCACGGATCAGTTCGGCCCGGCCGCCGCGCTCCGCCAGCCGGAAGAAGGCCCAGGCCCCTTCCCGGTGCCGCTCGACGAGGCCCGCCTCCACCAGCAGTTTCAGATGGCGCGAGATGCGCGGCTGCGATTGCCCGAGAATGTCGGTCAGGTCGGAGACGTTGAGGTCACCCTCCGCGAGGAGGCCGAGAATGCGCAGGCGCGTGTCCTCGCCCGCCGCCCGCAGCGTCGTCACGAGATCGTCGAGGCCAAGCGTGGGATCGGTCACGCGCGCAACACCGGTGGATACATAAAGATATGTTTATATCAGCTTTGCGCGCGGCTCAAGCGTTCGATGCTGTCGGCCCGCCCCCGGGCTTGCGCACCGGTGCGCGGCGGCCGGCGAGCACCAGGGCGAGCACTGCGATGGCAACGATCCATGTGACGAGCGTGACATCCTCCCCGAGGATCAGTGCCGCAGCCGCCAGCGTGACGAAGGTCTGGAGAAGCTGGACCTGGCTCACTCGTGCCACGCCGCCCATGGCCATTCCGGCATTCCAGGCGAAGAAGCCGACATATTGGCTCATGATCGTGACATAGGCGAAGCCGATCCACGGCCCGAGAGCGATATCGAAGGGGGCGGTTGGCCGGCTCATGAGCGCAAGCGGCACCGTGACCGGCAGGCTGACGACCAGCAGCCAGGAGATGACCTCCCAGCCGGGCCGTCGGCGCGCGAGTTCGGCGGAGGCGATATAGCCCGTGGCCGCGCTCAGCGTCGCGCCCACGAGGAAGAGATCGCCCATGCTCAGGTGAAGCCCATCGCCGCCGCTCAGGAGCGTGAAGCCAACGACGAGCAGGGCGCCCATCACTGCGAAGAGCCAGAAGCGCGGCGATGGCCGCTCGCCGTTGACAAGGGCGCCGAGCCCGGCCGTCACGAGGGGCAGCACGCCCAGAACGACCCCGCCATGGGATGACGGGACGGTCTGCATCGCATAGCCGGTGAAGCCCGGAAAGCCGAAGACGAGGCAGATGCTGCCGATCGCCACCCAGCCCCATTCGCGCCCTGCGGGAACTGTCGGGCGGACGATCAGCAGGACCAGCGCAGCGATAAGACCTGCCAGCGCGGCGCGTCCCGTCGTGACGAAGAACGGATCGAGGCCCTGCACCGCGAGCCGTGTCATCGGCAAGGTGATGCCGAAGATGACAACGCCGACACCTCCGACCAGCAGGCCCATGGTCTCGCGCGACAGGCGTGGCGGGGAAGCACTCACAGAAGCGTCGCGGACATGGACGTCGCGGATGCGGGTTCGCGCGTCCATATCCATTGCTCGGGCACCATCAGCGAGATCTCGTCGGTAGCCGAGATCGTGCCGGGCTTCTCGACCCAGGCGACGAGGCCCCGCAGGCGCTTCGTCGCGGCGGGAAAAGCGGTATCGAGGCCAGCGCGTTCGGGGTAGCGCTTCATCACTGCAGCGCCGGCAAAGCGGCACGGTGCGTTCTGCATCTCGACCGCGAGCACGGCGCCCGAGGGAAAGAATATGCGTGTGCCGCGCGGCAGGAACGAGAAATGCGGCAAGCCGGCGACAAGGATGTTGCAGCCGAGCCAGTCCGGCTCGATGGCCGGAAGATCGAGGCCGGCCGCCATGGCTCTCAGTTCGTCGGGGCACAGCAGCGAGACCTGCCGGCTGTTGCGGATGGGCGTGCCGCGCGTGAACCATGGCGTGCGCGCATCGGCGCCGCGCAACGGCCCTTCATGGCGCTCGCCGGGTATGCCGTCGAAGGTCAGTTCCAGGCTCGCGACCGGTGCCGTCTCGAAGGAGTTCAGCGGATCGGGGGTCGTGTAGAGCCCGGCCACGCGCGCCTTGGGGCGGCTGGCGGGCGTGACCTGCGGCGGGGCGAAAGGAGCGGGGGCAGGCGCGGTCATTGCGGCTCGCGAGGGAGAGAGAGCGGGGCGGTGGTTCGCCGGTTTGGTGCGACAATAGCGGTTTTCCACGACGCCGCTTACGCGAAAGCCTGATCGCGGGCCATCAGCGCGGCTGATGGATCAGCGGAAGGGCGGTTCGTCAAAGCTGCGCAGCTTGCGTGAATGGAGCGAGGAGCGCTCCTGGCGCATGATGTCGAGGGCGGCCAGGCCGACGAGCAGATGCTCGCCCACCGCCCGCTCATAAAAGGCGTTGGCGGCCCCGGGCAGCTTGATCTCCCCGTGGAGCGGCTTGTCGGAGACGCAGAGCAGCGTGCCATAGGGCACGCGCAGCCTGTAGCCCTGCGCGGCGATGGTGCCCGATTCCATGTCGACGGCGATGGCGCGCGACAGGTTGATGCGCCGCCGCTCCTGACTCCAGCGCAGCTCCCAGTTGCGGTCGTCATAGGTCACGACCGTGCCGGTACGCAGGCGCTGCTTGAGCGCGTCGCCCTTCTCGCCTGTGATGGCTGCAGCCGCACCCTGAAGGGCGAGCTGCACCTCGGCGAGCGCCGGGATCGGGATCTCGGGCGGCACCAGCTCGTCGAGGATGTTGTCCTGCCGCAAATAGCCATGGGCGAGCACATAGTCCCCGATGCGCTGCGACTGGCGAAGGCCCCCGCAATGGCCGATCATCAGCCAGCAATGGGGCCGTAGCACCGCCAGATGGTCGGTGATCGTCTTGGCATTGGCCGGGCCCACGCCGATATTGATCAGGCTGACGCCCTGGCCGTCGGCGCGACGCAGATGATAGCCCGGCATCTGGAAGCGGTGCCATGGGGCGGCAGCGACGCTCGCGACCGCCTCGTCCGCATCCATGCCCCGCGTCAGGCTGATACCGCCGGGCAGGCACAGTTCCGTATAGGGGCTGTCGCCGGCCAGCTGCTCCAGCCCCCAGCGGATGAACTGGTCGACATAGCGGTGATAGTTTGTCAGCAGGATCCACGGCTGGATCTGGCGCCAGTCCGTGCCGGTATAATGGACGAGGCGCCGCAGCGAGTAATCCACGCGCACTGCATCAAAGAGCGCGAGCGGGCGGGGACCGGAATCGGAGATGTCATAGGTGCCGTCGGCGATCTCGTCGCCGACCGCGGCCAGCAGCGGAACCGGGAAATGGCGCGCAAGCTCCGCGGCGGTCACGCCGGCGCGGCCCAGTTCGTCGCCGCGCTCGAAGACGTAAGGGTAGGGGATGTCCTGCGTCGAGCAGCCAACGGCCAGGGTCGCGCCATAGTCGCGCACCAGATAGCCGAGCATCTCGCGCAGATAGGGCGCGAAATGCTCCGGCTGGGTGATCGTGGTGCAGAAGACGCCCGGCCCCTGGAACTTGGCATAGGCGCGCGCGATCGATGGCTGGACGCCTTCGGGCGCATAGGTGACGCGCAGCTCCGGATAGCGGAAGCCGGCGCGCGTGGCCGGATCGGGCGGCGTGCGGCTGTCGAAATAGGTTTCGAGCGCGCCGCGCAGCGCCTGCGTCGCTGCGCCGTGGCGGGCAATCAGCTCAGCGATGGCCGTGTCGGGTGACATCCCGGTCCTTGTGGTGCCCGCGAGGCTTCCCATGGTCTGTTCCATCAGGCGAGGGGAAGCGGCGCTTCCGGCGCACCGGCCTCCAGAATCACGTGACGGCAGGAGGCCGCACCCAGAGCCTGCCACCAACGGGTCATGTCCGCCACCGCCGCATCGAGATCGCCCCAGCCGTTCGATTGCAGCGTGACGACGGCCCGCTTCGTGTCCGTCGTCAGGCCCGAGCGGGAATCCTGGCGCCAGTTCCAGCGACGGCAGAGTACATGGCGGGCATCGGCATAGACGACTTCTCCCGGCTTGGGCGGATCGTAGGGGTCCTCTCCGGGGGCGGCGCCCATGTCGAAGAAGCTGTCGTCGGGCCGCGAGAAGCGGAAGGCGAGCGGCGTCACCAGGGCGTCGAGATCGTCGGCGCCGCAGCAGAGCACATGGTCGAGCGAAATCGCATTGTAGAGGTCCACGCCGTCACTGATGCGGGGCAGGCCCTCGCCGGCGAGCACGCGCTTGACCAGCCGTTCGACGGAGGAGCGGTAGCTCGTGCGCTTGATGCCGAAGGCCTTGTAGGCCGTACGCCACGCAGCGATGCCGGGGATCTGCGCCAGTTCCATCGGCGTGCCGTCGGCCGTGATCCAGCGCGCACGGGCGCGGGCCTCGACCTCGCCGATCCAGGCATCGAGTTCCGGGCTGCGCTCGGGCTGAAGTCGCAAGCCTTCGATGACGCAGATGGCGATGCGCGCCTGCGGGAAATGCGGGACTATCTCGGCCATGGAGATCGTGGCCGGACCGGAAGCCTGTTCAGTGGTCATGTGCGATCTGCAAACGCCTGATCAAGAGAAAGGCCCGACGCCGGATGCGCTGAGACCATTACCCCTGATTGTGGCGCTGAATCAGGGTCCGGCAACCCTTGGCTGCCGGTTCCGCCGTCGCGAGGCGCTGGCGGCGCCCCGCGCTGGTCGAGCCTGCTAACAGACCGATCAGACGACCTGGAGGTCGCCCGCCGCAGTCTTGCCGCGCTCGGTCTTGAGCTCGAAAATGACCGTCTGACCTTCGAGCAGTGTCTGCAGCCCCGCCGCTCGCACGGCGGTGACATGCACGAAGACGTCACGTCCGCCGTCATCCGGCTTGATGAAGCCGAAGCCCTTTGTGGCGTCGAACCACTTCACCGTTCCCTTGGCCATCCCGCATCCTTCCTTCGCTGGACCAGCCGGGGCCACGCGGGAACCCGGCACAACCGGGTCAGGCGCCTCAGGCGAAGCGGATCTGCACGTTCCGGGCGTATCCCGCCCGGTCGTGCTGCTCGGAACACGATTGCGGATGCAGCAAACGAAACTTGAACGGTCCGGTCAATCGAAAACAAAGTGGTAGGTGCCGCAGCCGGCCTCAGGCGGCCCAGCGGGCGCGGCACCATGCATGCGCCGACTTCAGGCGTGCGACCATTTCCCGGCGCCGGCGCTCCATGTCGGGCTCGCTCGCCCGTGCCCGTGTCTCGCCTGCCGCCGGCGAGACAAAGAGGATATCGGCGATCGTGCTGCGGCCGTCCCAGAGATCCTCGAGCACGCAACCGCTGAAACTGGCGGAATCCAGCCGCGTCAGCGTTCCGCCGTCAAGGCAGCTGCGCATGATCTCCTCCTCCAGCACGAGACCCGGCGCCGCGCGGCGCAGATCCTCGTCGAAGGTCGTCTTCACGAAAAACCCCGTGCCGCCGCTCACGAAGGCGAGGCTGACTGCGACAGGGCGTCCATCAAGCCGCAGCATGTCACCCCGCAGGCCCGGGCCGAGCCCGTCGGGCGTGAAGAAGGCGCGCGCGAGCGCATCGGTGCGCGGCGTGCAGGCCATTGCCGTGCCGCGCTGGCCCTTCCAGCCTCGCTTCTCGAGATCGAGAAAGGCGGCAAGGCAGCCTTCCAGCGACGGCCCGCCTGTTGCGACCTCATGCGTCAGGCGTCCCATGTCCTCGAGCCGGCTGCGTATGCGGCGCATTTTGCGCCGCCGCTTGCCGTCGAGCCGGGTTGCCGCATAGGCCGGCCAGGGTTGCGTCACTTCGAGCACCGCCCGACGATAGGAGGCGGCCTCCTCGACCTCGAAGCCCAGTGCCCGCGCCTCGCGCAGCAGACAGGTTGCTGCGGGGCCGTCCATCTGCAGGTTGCGGCACAGTAGCAGGCCCAAGCCTGTGCCCGAGCCTGTGCCCAAGCCCTTGCCGGTGCGTTGCGCCTGATCGGCCAGAAGCGTCCGGGCAGCCTCCGCCGCCCGCGACCGGGCCAGCAGCGGCGCGCCCGACATGGCAAAGGGCGAGGACCAGATTGCAGCGACGCGCCGGAAACCGTACCAGCCGCCGCGCGGGCGCCACGGCCACAGCCCGAGCAGCGATGTGCCGTCATGAACCACACGGCACCTGATGGCGTCGCCGCCGCGCAGATGCTGCGCCTGGGCTTCGAGAATGCGCGGCGCGAAATAGGGATTGGGCTCGATTGCCGTGTTGGCGAGCCGGCTCCAGGCATGGCGCTCGTCCGCCAGCCGCGACACGGGCCAGTCCTCTACGACGAGAGCGCTCACGTGGTCCGCTCCGGCTGGACGAGGCAGGGCAGGGGGCTCGTCCACAGGCGCAGGCGCTGCCATGCGACCGTAGCGAGCGCGGTGCCGCGTGCGGCATTTGCCGTGGCCATGGCGAAGGCGACGCCCATCGCGCCGAAATGCGGCGCCAGTCCGAAAGCCAGTGCGATGGCGAGGCACAGGCAGATGAACGAGGCGCGGGCGCAGGCGCGCTCCTCCCCGAGCATGGTCAGGACGTCCTCGGCCGGTCCACCCAGCGACTGCGCCACGAGGCCGGCCGCCAGGATCATCAGGATCGGCGTGCCGGCTGCGAAATCCTTGCCGAACAGGGCGAGCAGCCATGGTGCAGCTACAACGATCGCGCAGGCGGTTGCCGCCGTTGCAAGCGCGCTCCAGCGGGACGTGCGACGCAGGAGATCCGACAGCAGCGCCGCATCCTTGCGGGCATGGGCGTCGGCGAAGCGCTGGGCCGTGGCGGCCGTGCCCGCATAGGCGACGAAGGAGATGAACTGGAGCAGCCGGGTCGCTGCGAAGTAGATGCCAACCTCGGCAGGGCTCGCAAACAGGCTCAGGATGAGCACGTCGGCAAAGGCGAGGCCGATCTGGGTCATGTCGACGAAGGCGACGGGCAGGGATGCGCCAATCCAGAGTCGCAGATCGTAGCTGCGTGGCCCCCTCGGCAATGCGCGCCGCAGCCGCCAGGCGAGCCAGACGGCCTGGACGGCGACCGAGATCGCGGTGGCGGCCAGTGTCGCGGTCATGGCTGTCGCTGCGGTTGCCGGAGCACCGAGGAGCACGGCTGCAACCATGCCGGCCGCGATCAGCCCCTGTCGCAGGATGTAGGGCGGCGCGATGGCGACCTGCGGCCAGTTCATCGCGCGGGCGATCCCTTCCAGAAAGTCCTGCAATGCGAAGAGCGGCAGGATCAGGGCTGCCAGCGTGACAGGCCAGAACCAGGCCGGCACGAGCAGATCAGGGACAAGCCGCGTGAGGAGGATGCCGAGCCCCGCCACGATTGCCGCCATGGCCGGCGCGAACAGAAGTCCGGCGCGGATGAAGCCGCGTGCGAGGTCGTCGCGTCCCTGCGCCCGATGGCTGGGGATGAAGCGGCATACGGTCTGGCCCGTGCCGATCAGCACGCCGTGGCCGACCATGGCGACGATGACCCACATCGTGGCGAAGATGCCGTATTCGCTGGCGCCGACGAGCCGCGCCATCAGTACCTGCGTGAGATAGGCCAGTCCCGCGCCGGCAATGCGGATGGCCAGCACGACGAGCGCGGCGCGGCGAGCATCGGACAGGGCGCCACCATGCGCGTCCGCAGCTGCCGCGTCGTCGGTCTTTGCCGCTGCCGTCACGCCCGTCTCCCAGAACCCATGACAGGTTTACAGGAGGAAACTGCCCATTCTGTAAATGGCGGGCGGCGTCAGATGTAATTTGTCAGGGACAGTTTCGCGAGGATCGACGTGACCTGATAGCTCGCCTCCAGACGGGTCTGCATGGCGAGAAGGCTTGCGGCAACCTCCTCGATGGGCGCGTCTTCCACCTCGCCGAGGGCGTCCTCAAGCAGGCTCCTCGTCGCCTGATGCCGATCGCTGGCCGCCTTCAGTGTGACGGCGACATTGCCGAGCTCGACCGCGATGTCCTGAACCTTCTGGGTGCCGTCCGTAAAGGACAGGTTGGTGCGGATGCGGCTCGACAGGGCCTCGTAGCGGGACTGATCGGTGGTGACCGCCGTCGAGAAGCTCTCCCCCGCCAGAGCCGCGAACTGGGCCAGCGCGCGCTGGAAAGCGGGTTCGTTGGCGCGGGCTCCCAGCCCGATCGCTTGCGTCGCGTCGATGCGCACCGGAGCGGTATCGCGCGCCGAGCCCGCCGCGTCGTCGCCGCGATACCAGATGACGGTGTTGGCCGCCGTCCCCGCGACCATCGCCGTCGCGGTGTCATAGGGCGGCCCTGCGACACGCATCGGCGGGTTGGTGGCCGAGCCGGCGAAGAAGCTTTCGCTGGCCACCATGGCGGAGGCGGCAGCAAGCGGTCCGGCCGCTGCCTTCTGCATCGCGGTCGTGAGTGCGCCCGACAGGTTGGCGGCGGTGGCCGCAGGCGTCGCGCCGATCTGGAAGGCGTTCTCGGTCGCGCCTGCCTGCGGATTGGTGCGTGCGACAAGGCTCACGCGTTCCTGCGTGCCGTCTGGCAGGTCGAGGACGAAGGTCAGCGTATCGCCGTCGGCGGGGAGGCCGGTGAGATTGGCCGTCGCCATGGCGGGCGGACCCGCGGACTGGGTCGTGGCAATGGCCGAGCCCGTCGCGCTGACGCCGGCGACCTTGAAACCGAAGGGCAGGCCGGCCGCCTCCTCGGTCAGCATGACGCTCGTGCCGGCAGCTCCGATGATCGTGCGGCCAAGCCCCGTTGCGCCGAGATCAGCGGCCTTGCGCTGGGCGATGAGGTCGCGGATGCCGGCGCGGGTGCCGTCGCCGTTCATCATCGTGTTGAAATCGATGACCGGCTTCACGTCGCTGGACCGGCCGGAATAGAGATAGCGGCCGTTGAGGTCGGTGTTCAGGATGTCGATCGACTGCTTGAGGCGTTCCTCGGCCATCTTCTGGCCGCTGGTGCGCCCGTCCGTTCCCAGCACATAGCCGTTGAGCGCCGGCACGTCGGCCTTGGCCTCGCTCGTCATTTTGGCGATGGTCTCGACGCCTTGCGTCAGGAACTTGAGGCGCAGATTGGCGTCGGTGATCGCCTTGCCATGACCTTCCAGGCCCGCAATCTTCGAGCGCGCATCCAGGCTGATGCGGCGATCGAAGCCGAGGCCCGCAAAGGTGTCGGAGCGCTTGCCGGTCGCCATCTGGAGCTGGAGATCGGCCATGGTCTGCCGGATCTCGCGGAAACGCTCCCCGTCGCGCCGCGCGGCGATCGATCCGGGAACGAGGGGCGAAATCGTCATGGCTCAACCTTTCCTTCAGCCGAGGGTGGCGACCCTGTCACGTCAGACGCGCAGGAGCACATCCATCAGTTCCTTGGCGGCGGTGATGATGCGGGCATTGGCGGCATAGGCCGTCTGCAGCTTGATCAGTTGCGCCATTTCCTCGTCGACATTGACACCGGCGGTCTCGGCGAAGCGCCCTTCGACGGTCGAAAGAACAACCTTCTGGCCCTCGTCGAGCCGCGATGCCGATTGCGCATTGGCGCCCTGCGTCTCGATGATGCGGTTGGCGAAATCGAGCACGGTGCCGCCATAGGGCGACTGCGCGCCGCCGATGCCCGACTGGGGCGAGAAGAGGCGCTGGGCGCCCGTCAACCGGTCGAGCAGGAAGGTCGGGCGGGTCGCATCACCCTGGGGCGTTGGAGTTGGTGCGCCCTGATAGACGACAAGGCCCGACGGGTTGGCGACGAGGTCGGGATTGACCGTGATGCGCTGCGAGAATCCCGTCAGGCGCGAGCCGCCGGCAAAGGCACCAGAATAGGCCGTGTTCGAGAAACCGCCATCGACGAAGAGCGGCAAGGCGGGGTTGCCCGAGGTGGTCGTCGTCACCGTCGCGTTGGCGCGCAGGCCCGTGACGTTGGTTGTCCCGGCGGCGCCGTCATCGAGGATGCGCAGGGTGGTGCCTGCCGGGTTCGAGACGGCATAGCCCGCGCCGAGCGCCGCCTGGATCTGGGTTGCGACGGAGGCGGCGCCGCCGGCGAAGCTGATGCCGAAGACGGTATCGGTCGGGTCGGCGGTGGCGGTGGCCGGCAGCGGTAGCTGGCTGGGATCCTCCACGCGCACGAAGGAGAAGCGTCGTGTCGTGCCGGCGGGTGTCAGAACCGCATCGAGCGTGACCACGTTGCCCGCCTGCATGCCGGCAATGTCGATGTCGAAGCCTGTCGCGGCACCGGCCGTTGCAGGCGTGCCGGCGATCTCCCGGTCTGACAAGGCCTGCGCCAGATTGGCCGCGAGTTCGTCCATCTGGCGCTGCGCCTCGACCAGCACGTCGTCGCGCAGGTCGATATAGGCGGCGATCTCGCCCGAGCGGATGAGCTTCGAGGCGATGATGTCGACCGAACCCCCGCTCGAATCGACAGCCTTGATCGTGCCGACGCCGCGATTGGCATCGACGGGATCCCAGACCGAGGCGGGGCTGATTGCGGAGCGCTGGTCGAAGGTCAGCTTGACGGGCGCCGTGCCGTCGAAAAGCTGGAGGCCTGCCGTCGTGAAGATCGTAACCGTGCCGCGCTCCTTCTCCGTGACGCGGATGTCCATGAAGCGCGACAGGTCGTTGATGATGCGGTCGCGCTCGTCGAGCAGCGCGGGGCTGGCGCTGTCTGTGCCGGAGGCCGCGACCTTGACGTTGATCTTGCCGAGTTCACCAAGCAGCCGGTTCACTTCCGCGACGCCCGAGGCGATGCCGGCTTCAGCATCGCGCCGCAGGGACTGGATGCCCTGCGAGGTCGCGTTGATCTGGCCCGACAGCGTGCGCGCCGCCTGGAGGGCGCCCGTGCGGGTGCTGTAGGAGGCGGGATCGGTGGCCAGTTGCTGCAGGGCGTTGCGCAGCCCGTTCATCACGGTGTCGAGCGAGCCCACGCCGCCGGGCGAGCCGAACAGCCGGTCCAGCGAGGCATGCGTGGTGTTCTTGGCGCCGGTATAGGCTGCGCCGCCTGTCTCCAGCCGCAACTGACGCTGGAGGATGACGTCGAGCGTGCGTTCGAGCGCTGTGGCGCGCACGCCCGTCGTCTGGTCGCCCGCCACGGCCTGCATGGTCGAGAGGCGGCGGCGCGTATAGCCGACGCTGTCGGCATTGGCGACGTTCTGCCCCACGGCGTCGATGCCCATCTGCATGGCGCGCAGACCGGAAATCGAGGCGTTCATCGCCGACATGAGGCTCATGGTTCACTCCTCCATGGCGCGCGATGCGCGCCCCTGGGTTACGCCTGCGACCGAAACCGCATCCGTCAGCGGACGATGTTGATGACGTCCTGCAACATTTGCTGCGTCGTGGTGATGACCCGCGTATTGGCCGAATAGGCCTGCTGCGTGATGATCATCTTCGAGAATTCCTCGGCGATGTCCGTGTTCGAATTCTCGAGTGCGCCGCCGATGATGTTCGAGCCGTTGAGGCCGAGCGCCGGGTTGCCCGATTCGAGCGTCTGCTCGAACACGCCGCCGTCGCGCCGCTTCAGCGCATCGTCGGCCGTGAAATTGGCAATCATGAGCTGGGCAAGCGGGACGACCTGCCCGTTGGAATAGGTACCCACGATCGAGCCTTCGCTCGACACGGCGACGCGCTCCAGCACGCCGGCGCCATAGCCGTCCTGACGGATCGACGAGGCCTGGACCGAGCCGTTGAGGTCGGCGAACTGGGTGATGCCGGTCGCGCCCGTATTGAGGTTCACGGCCCCGACCGTGACGCCGTTGACCGTCAGGGCGGGAATCCCGACGGTGGGGGGCGAGGTCAGCTGGCCGTTGGCGGCGAAGGTGTAATTGCCGATGCGGCTCCAGCCCACGGCAGCGCCGGTCGCCTGCGAGTTCGACTGGTAGAAGAGCTGCCAGGTATCGGTGCCGCCATAGGTCGCGCCCTGCGTCTTGGCCCAGCGCAGCTGCACGTTCACCGGTGCGCCGACTTCGTTGTAGACGGTCACGGAGCCGCCCGCGATCGAGCGCTGGAGGAAGAGCGACTGGTCTTGCCCTGTGACCGTGCCCGTCGCAACAGGATCGACGGTGAAGCCGGCGGGCAGCATCAGTTCGGATTGCGGCACGGCGGGATCGGCCTGCGCTGTGGCGGGATAGCTCGGCAGATTGGCCTGGTAGTCGATATTGTCGGTCTTTGTCGCCGGGATCTGGGAGCTGTCGATCTGGATCGGGCCGCCGGAGGTGCCGACCACGGCCCCTGTCGCGGGGTCGATGCTGTTGCCCTTCAGGTAATAGCCCGAGCCGTTGACGAGATAGCCGTCCTTGTCGAGTTCAAAGTCGCCGCGGCGCGTATAGAGATCGAGCGAGGAGAAGACCGGGCGTCCGCCCACCACGTCGCTGCGTTCGGCCACCACGAAATAGCCCTGGCCGTTCAGCGCCATGTGCGTCGGGTTGGATGTCGTCGTCAGGTCGCCCTGGATCGTGTTCGTGCCGCGGGAGAAGGCCGTGACAGAGCCGGACAGTTCACGCCGGCGGGCGAGATCGGGTACGAGGTCGACGAACGACGTCTCCACCCGCTTGAAGCCCGTGGTCTGCGAATTGGCGATGTTGCCGGAAATGTTCTCCAGCGCGAAGGCCTGCGAGCGCAATCCCGACACGGCCGTCAGCATCGCTCCGAAAACGCCCATGACTCAACTCCCTGGTCCGAACCGCCGCTCCGGGCGGCTTGGTCACGGGAGGAGTTCGCAAGGGGCGTGCCACTGAAATAATCTTATAAATCAATGATTTAATGTTCATTTACCCTGCCTTGCCCGGCAAGGATGGCGGGGAGGGCGGCAAAAGCTGCCGATCAGTCGGCCGCAGGCGGAGCCTTGTCGAGGAGGCGGGCGGCGACATCCGAGAGTTCGGGCGCCCGAGCGCGGATGAAGGGCAGCGGGCGGCAGACCTCCATGGCCGCAAGCCCGACCCTGGCCGTCAGGAGCCCGTTGACGACGCCTTCTCCGAGCCGGGCGGACAGCCGTGCCGCAAGGCCCTGGCCCAGAACCTGCTGGATCAGCGTGTCGCCTGCGGCCATGCCGCCCGTCAGGACGAGATGGGCGAAGACGCTGCGGGCGAGACGCAGGAGGCCGAGCGGGCCGGGGCGCCCGCCATAGATCGCCGCCACGCGCCGGATGAGGCGGGCGACCGCGAACACCACGAAGGCGAGATCGACCACGGCGCGCGGGCTGAGGGCCGTGACGCCCGCGACCTGTCGCGACACGTCTGCGACGACGAGGCGCGCCTGCGCGTCGAGCGGCAGGAGCAGCGCACGCTCCGCCATGGCGAGGCGGTCGTCGGCATCGATGATCGTCCCGTGCTGCGCCTGCAACTGGGCGCGGCCGGCAGCCGTCTCCGGGCGCCCGGCATAAAGGTCGATGAGGTCGCGTGCCACCGACAGGGCGAGCGATGGATCGCGCTCCGCCATCGCGCAGGCGGCGGCCTGCTGGAGGCGGGCGATGCGCCGCTCGCGCAGGAAACCGAGTATCTCGCGCCCGACAATGACAGTCAGCGCGAGGGCGGCGAGGCCGGCAAGCGCCAGCGCGACCCAGCCCATGGCCGGCTGGCGGGCAAAGAGGTCGCGGATCAGATTGTCGAGCGCCAGCCCCGCCGCCAGAGAGAGAAGCGCGGCAGCGCTGCCGAGAAACAGCCCGCTCCACGAAAAGCTGCGACGGCGGGCCGCGCTGGTGAGCGGCGCCTGCTCGGGTGCCGTGGCGTCGAACGGATCCGGCTCGCTTTCAAGGACCGCGCCGCCGCGCAGGATGGCCGGCTCCCGCGCCGGCCGGTCGACCGGCCCGTCGCCCGGCGCGTCGTCGGTCGCATCGAGGCGGAATGCGCGCGGACCCTGCGATCGTGTCATGCGAGGCGGTCTCCCAGCACGAATTCGAGCACGCGGTCGAGGCGGATATGGGGCAGGGGCGGCAGGCGCCCGGCTGCATCCGGCACGACCAGAGGCGGGCGGAAGCGGGGGAAGCGCAGGGAGCCGGGAGAAACAGCCCCGGAAAAGATCGCCTGCGCCTCGGCGGGCAGGTCGCCCGGGAAGATGGCGGCTTCGCTCTCGCCGTCGAAGATCTCGTCGCCGACGCGCTCGCCCGCCACCGGCACGCCGACGATTGTCGGCAGGTCCTCGCGTCCCTGGCGCACGCGGGCCTCGCGTGTGGCGCGTACGGCGGACAGTGCCACCGTCGCGACCTGCGCCCCCGATCCGCTGCCACGGCGCATCGCCCTGTCAACCAGATGACGCAGGAGCGCGTCGAGCCGGTCGTGCTGGGTGTGGTGCAGGTGATCGGCCTTGGTCGCGGCAAAGATCACGCGGTCGATGCGCGGTGCGAACAGGCTCGACAGCCAGGTGTTGCGTCCGGTCGAGAAGGCCATCAGTACACGGTCGAGCGCCGCCTCGAGATCAGCGAGCGCCTGCGGGCCGCTGTCGAGGGCAGACAGCACGTCGACGAGCACGATCTGGCGGTCGAGCCTTGCGAAATGATCGGCGAAGAAGGGGCGCGCGACGATGCGCTTGTAGGCATCGAATCGCCCGGCCATCAGCGCGTGCATCGTGCCCGATGCCGGCTCTCCGACATCGGTCGGGAGGGGAAGCGGTGCGAAGGTGAGGGCGGGCGAGCCCTCAAGGTCGCCGGGCATGAGGAAGCGGCCCGGCGGCGTCGTCACCACGGCCTCGGGGCTTTCGCGCGCCGCCACGAGGAAGGCGCGGAACTGGCCCGCCGCTTCCTCGGCCAGCGCCTCGTTCGCGGGCGCCGTCGGATCGAGTCGATCCGCGAAATGGAGCCAGCCGGTCGCGTAGGGGGCCCTGCGCGGTGCCTGCGCCATGCGCATCGCCTCACGGCACCACTGCACGAAGTCCATCTCGAGAAGCGCGAGATCGAGCAGCCATTCGCCGGGATAGTCGACAATATCGACGGTCAGCGTGGAGGCCCCGCCACGCCAGCCCCGCCGGCTTTCATAATCGATCTCGAGCCGCAGCTGCGAGAGGCGACGGGTTGATTCGGGCCAGCGGCGTCCCGGCCCCGTCATGGCCTGCAGGTTCGTCTCATAGGCGAAGCGAGGAATGTCCGAATCGGGCTGCGGGGCCAACCTGACGCGCGCGATGCGCCCTTCCGCGGCGGCCGAGAGCACCGGCAGGCGTGTCTGCTCGATCAGATGATGGACGAGCGCGGTGGTCAGGACCGTCTTGCCAGCGCGCGACAAACCCGTGATGCCCAGCCGCAGGCGAGGCCGCCAGAGCTGGCTCGTGGCCTCGGCAAGCGAGCGTGTTGCAAAGGCGGTGTCGGAGAGGAGGGACAATGGGGCTCGCGGGTCAGGGGCGCGATCAGGCTAGCACCGCCTGTCCCGCCTTGGCCATATGGGAGGCCGCCGCGTGATTGCAACGCGCGGGGCCCGGTTCAGCCCTTCGGAGCCCCGACGCGAAAAAGGGCCCCGCGGGGCCCTTGATCGGTCTCAGCCTTGCCGAAGGTGCCGATCAGGCGTGAGCGCCGTGCATGCGACCCCAGATGCGCTTCTTCGTGAAGTAAAGAAGGCCCGCGAAGACGAGCAGGAACAGCATGACGCGGAAACCCAGGGACTTGCGCTGCTCGAGATGCGGCTCGGCCACCCACATCATGAAGGCCGTCACGTCCTTGGAATACTGCTCCATGGTCTCGGGAGCAGAAGGACGACCATCCGGTCCCTTCGGATATTCCACCTGGCCGTCTGCCAGAGGAGGAGCCATGGCGATGATATTGCCGGGCATGAAGCGGTTGTAATACTGGCCCGGCTGCAGGGTGAAGCCGGCCGGCGCGTCCGTATAGCCCTTCAGGAGGGCGGCAATGTAGTCCGCGCCGTGCTCCTGATACTGGATCAGCGAGTCGGTCAGAAAGAACGGAAAGCCGCGCGAATAGGAACGCGCCTTGGCGAGAACCGAGAAGTCCGGGGGCAGGGCCCCACCCATCGCCGCGCGGGCGGCATTGTCGTTGGGGAAGGGCGAGGGCCAGCGGTCGGCAGCGCGGGCCGGACGCTCGAACATCTCGCCGGACGCGTTGGGGCCGTCCATGACCTTGTATTCGGCGGCGAGGTTGCGGACCTGCGCCTCCGTGAATTCCGGACCGCCCGGCTGGGACAGGTTGCGGAAAGCCATCAGTTTCGTGCCGTGGCAGGCAGCACAGACCTCACGATAGACCTTGAAGCCGCGCTGCAGTTGCGCCCGGTCATATGTGCCGAAGGGGCCGCCGAAGCTCCATGCGATGCGCGGCGGCTTCTCCCCGCCGGCCCCGGCCGCAAAAGCGGGGGCGGCAAGAGTGAGGGCGAGGCCGATAGCCAGGACCTTGGCACCGGCCAGACGGATCAGGCTCTTCTTCATTGTCGTCATCCCCGTCGTCGGCCTGATCAGCCCTTGGTGTTCGGTTCGGAAGCGGCGCCCGCCGCCACCACGCTGCCGGATCCGCCCAGAACGGAATCGGCGATCGATGCAGGCATCTTGCGCGGCGTCTCGAAGAGGCCGAGCAGCGGCAGCACGATCAGGAAGTAAGCGAAGTACATGATCGTCAGCACGCGGGACATGATCACGTAGCCGCCCTCGGCCGGCATCGCGCCGAGATAGCCGAGGCCCAGGCACACCGCCACGAAGACCCAGAAGAACTGCTTCGCGAGCGGGCGATAGGCGTTGGAGCGAACCTTGGACGTGTCGAGCCAGGGCAGCACGAACAGGACCGCGATGGCGCCGAACATGGCAAGCACGCCACCGAGCTTGTCGGGAACCGCGCGCAGGATCGCGTAGAAG
>JBIPLL010000343.1:0-3851 GCA_044368425.1 Beijerinckiaceae bacterium | reverse complement strand
GGCCACTTCGATGAATCAGTCGGGCAAGTGCCGTCCCGGGGCATGCGAGCGACTTGAATCAGAACGGGAGGAAACGGAATCACCGTGTGAACGACGCGATTCAGGCTCTCAGCAACGCGCCGCAAGCGATTCTGCCGACTCGGGTTTTCCGGCAAAGTGCCGAGAGAGAAAGGCGAGGATCGCCGAGCTGAACACATCGTTGCGGTCACCCGCCACCATGTGCCGTGCATCCGCCACATCCGCATAATCTGCACCCGGCGCGAGGCGCAGGAAGTCACGGGCCGCGTCCTCCGTCACGAGTTCGCTGCTGCCGCCCCGCACGAGGAGAACCGGGACCGAGAGCCGGCGCGCCGCCGCTTCGAGATCGGTCTCGACCTTCTCCCAGTCGGTATTGACGTCGCGTGGCCCGTCGACAAATCGCGGGTCCCAGTGCCAGCGCCAGCGCCCGTCCGGGGAAAGCCGCAGGTTCTTGCGCAATCCCTCGAGCGAGCGCGGACGGGGTCGATGCGGCAGGTAGCGGGCAACCGCATCCGCAGCCTCCTCGATGCTGGCAAAGCCCTCGGCCGCATGGGCCCGCATGAAGCTCTGGACGTGGTGGACACCGCGCGGGTCCATGCGCGGCACCACATCGACCAGGATGAGACCGGAGAAGACCGGTTCCTGATCGAATGTCAGGAGGCCCGCGATGCCGCCAAGCGACGCACCGACGACAACCGGACTGCTCCCCATGGCCTGTGCGATCTGCCGTGCGACGCAGGCGGCCTCCACGCCATAATCGTGAAAGGCGTAATGGCCGGCCGGATGCCAGGCACTGTCGCCATGGCCGCGCTGGTCGAGCGCGATGGCACGAAAGCCGGCTTCCGCCAGCGCGCGGCCTGTCCTGTCCCACGCATGGCGCGTCTGGCCGCCGCCATGCAGCAGCAGCACGGGCAGGCCGGACTGTCCCCATTGCGAGGCAACGAGCATGTTGCCGTCCGCCCCCCGGAAGGTCAGGCGATGTGCGCGCTGCATCAGGGCCGCTCCGCCAGAAACGCAAGCACGCCCTGCTTGTGGGCCTTGTCGCCCACGGCGAGGTTGTGGTCGCGGTCGGGGATATCGAGCGCCCGCGCGCCGGGAATGAGCGCGGCGAGTTCCTGGGCCGAGCCGGCAATGGGATCGCGCGTTCCCACGCTCACGAGCACCGGAACCGCGATCCGGGCAACCTGCGCCTCCGTGAGCGTCTGGCGCGAGCCGCGGATGCAGGCAGCCAGCGCCAGAAGGTCGCTGCCGGTCTGCTCGGCAAAGGCGCGGAACATGCGCTGCATCGGATCGGTCAGCACATCGAGCGACGGCGCCTCCATGGCTTCGGCAATACCGATGGGCAGGCCGACGCCGCGCACGAGATGGATGCCGAGTCCGCCAAGCAGCGCGCTGCGCACGCGCTGCGGTGCATTCAGCGCGACATGTGCCGTGATGCGCGCGCCCATCGAATAGCCCATGACATCGGCCTTCGCGATGCCCAGGTGATCGAGCAGCGCGACCGCATCGCCGGCCATCAGGTTCGTGTCATAGGCAGCCGGATCGCGCGGCTTGTCGCTGCGGCCATGGCCGCGATTGTCGAGCGCGATCACGCGATAGCCCGCATGGGTCAGCGTGCGGGTCCATTGGGTATTGACCCAGTTGACCGTGTGGTTCGAGGCGAATCCGTGGATCAGCAGCACCGTGCCGGCAAATTCGCCGCCCGTCGGCGGCTGGTCGGTATAGGCGAGCTCGAGCTCGCCCGACATGAAGTGACGCATTGCGATCCCTGGCCTCTTGCGGCGGGCGTCCGGTCCGTGCGCCGGCGAAAAGCTCCGGCCGACCGGCGGCACCCGCTGCCTGTTCCCGCGTTGTCCTGCCACGATCCGCGCCGCTTGGGGAGTCTCGTCGGCGATTGCCAGCCCCGCCCCTGTCGGGCCAAGGTGCCGCCGTGCCAGCCCGGCACCGGAGATGTCATGAGCTCGGTTCAGGCCCGCCAATCGCTCGATGCAGCCCCGGCAATGCCCGGCAGCCGCATCTTGCTCCTCGACGCCGCGCGCGGCGTCGCGCTCGTCGCCATGGCGATCTTTCATTCGGCCTGGGACATGGCCTTTCTCGGCCTTGCCGATATCGACCCGGCCAATGATCCGGGCTGGAAATGGTTCGCGCGCATCATTGCCGCGAGTTTCCTGGCGATAGCCGGGGCAAGCCTCGCCTTGTCCACGCACGAGCGCCTCGACTGGCCGGTGCAGCTCAGGCGGATCGCGATGATCGCTGCCGCCGCCGCGCTGGTTACGCTCGCAACCTGGATTGCCCTGCCGCGAAACTATGTCTGGTTCGGCATCCTGCACCACATCGCGCTCGCAAGCCTGATCGCCCTGCCTCTGGCCCGCGCGCCGCTGGTCCTGCCCGCCCTTCTGGCCGTGATGGCCTTCGCGCTGCCCCATCTCGTCAGCCACGCGGCTTTCGATGTGCCCTGGATGCACTGGCTCGGCCTCAATCGCTATGTGCTGCCCACCGTCGACTACATTCCCCTGCTGCCCTGGCTTGGCTGCGTGCTGGCGGGCCTCGTCGCGATGCGCTTGGCACTGGTGCGGCCTGCGGGCTGGATGGCATGGGCGCCGGGCGGGCGCGTCGGGCTGGGCCTGACCTGGCTCGGCCGCCATACCCTTCCGATCTATCTCATCCACCAGCCAGTGCTGATCGCCTTTTTCTGGGCGGTTGCCTTCCTCGTCGTGCCCGCCCCGCCCGTCATCACGGAGGATGCGGGCTTCCAGTCCTCATGCGTGCGCGCCTGCCGCGCGCAGGACACGCCGGCACCGATCTGCGAAAGCGCCTGCGCCTGCACGATCGCGCAGCTCAAGACCGACGGGCTCTGGCCGGATGTTCTGGCCGACCGGCTGACGGCGATGCAGTCGGAACAGGCCTCGGCCATCGCGCTGCAATGCACCCGGCAGGCCCGCACGCCTGCCCCGCCCTGATGGGGCATCAAAGGGCTGGCTTGACGCGCCCGGCACGATTATGGTTCGCCCGCGTTGCGCCGCAATGCGCGGGCGCGACGAGAAGGGCGCGAATTTCGATGGCCGAAAAGAACATTCCC
Organism: Beijerinckiaceae bacterium; assembly: GCA_044368425.1. Lineage (GTDB taxonomy): Bacteria > Pseudomonadota > Alphaproteobacteria > Rhizobiales > Beijerinckiaceae > JBIPLL01. The sequence goes on along the minus strand of JBIPLL010000343.1, from coordinate 754 downwards.
CATTTTCACAACGAGCCCGGCGTGGCCGTCATTCATATTGCCGCGCGCGAGTTCATGTGCGTGGGCGCGCTGCCGCCGCTCGACCATCCGCATATCTTTCTCGACATGGGCAACGATACCGAAGTCGTCTGCCCCTACTGCTCCACCCTTTATCGCTACAAGCCGGCCCTGAAGGCCGGCACCTGCGAGCCGGCGGAATGCGCATTGCCGGACGCGGCCTGAACAGGGTTTCTGGACCCGGGGCATCTTGGATCTGATCATTGGACAGGACCCGGTCGTCGTGGCCGGGGCTGGAATCGGCGGCCTTGCCGCCGCCCTCATGCTGGGCCGGCGCGGGGCGCCCGTTCTCGTGCTCGAACGCCGGACCGTGCTGGAGGAGACCGGCGCGGGCATCCAGCTCTCGCCGAATGCCAGCCGCATCCTCGTCGATCTCGGCCTGTCGCCCGCCCTTGCCCGCCAGTCGGTCACGCCGGATGGCATCGACCTGCGCGCCGCGCGTTCGGGGCGCCACCTCGCCCGGGTGCCGCTGGGCGATGCCATCGTCGAGCGCCACCAGGGCCCCTACTGGGTCATCCATCGTGCCGCGCTGCACACCGTGCTGCTCGACGCCGTGCGGGCTCTGCCGAATGTGCGCCTGCTGGTCGGCCGTGAAGTCGTATCGGCAACGCAATCGCCCCGCGACGTATCGGTCACGATCCGCTCGCCGAACGGGGCGACAGAGATTGTGCACACGCCGCTGCTCATCGGCGCCGAC
>JBIPLL010000709.1:0-19614 GCA_044368425.1 Beijerinckiaceae bacterium | reverse complement strand
TCTCGCTCTGCATAATTCAACTTCATACTTAACTCCGTCAAATGTGCTTTTAACCCTGTCTAATTCGTTTAACATTCTTGTTCTGTAAACATCTGATTTGCCTTTGAAATTTTGCAACATTTCAGCACGTCTTTTATCAGATACTTGTCCGAATCCTTCCTGTGTATATTCTTCTAATCCAAATTGCGTAACGTGCAATCCATGAAACGGCAAATAACGCACTACAGTTGCCGTTGCTAACCATTTTTTAACAAAGTTGTAATAGAAATCCATTAACTCATACGAAGTCCAAAATTCAGCATCTTCTGGACTTGTTGTTGTTTGTTCTAAAGCTATGTAATAAGCAGAATTATAAAATACTTTCGCACCCTCTTCATAAGTGCGACCATTTTTAAACTGCGAATAATTAGCTTTTACTGCTTCGTTTATGGCTTGGTATAATTCAATTTGAATTAAGTTTTGCAGCTCGATTTCTTGAGCATCAATAACGTGAAGTTTCAAATCACTTTCATCCGTATTTGGCGAAAGTGCAAGTATCGGAGTTATATCCATAATCCCAATCCATGCAAATAGGTTGTTTATCATTTTACAATCTCTTTAGTTATACCAAATTCAGAAACAGTCCAATCTATTTGACCGCCAAACATATTTTTAAACGCTTGTGTAATTAATCTTTGAACTGGATTAACTGTTTGCCTAAGCATTGCCATTGCCTGCTTAATAGCGTTATCATTGCCTAAAACAGCCGCCTCTGCATATCCTAATAATACTGGATGCACGCCCCAAAGTCTACAAACGGCTCTCTCTATTATATCTCTTTTTGAATTACTTGCTTCTAAAATTGGTTTTGGGTCATTGCCTGAAAATATTGGAGCTTGCTCCGCCATTTCAGCAAAGTTCACCAATACCGCAAAACGTGAAGTTAACCCGTCTTTGTTTTTTTTCATGCCTGTGAACTGCACCATTTCGCCCTCTATTCGTTGCCTATCCGTTAATCCGTCTTCGCCTTTTTCGTTGTCATCAACGCCAAAGAAAGTCATAACACCACCTAAATTAAAACCATTTAAAACCGCTTCATAATCCATTTTAGAAAGTTCGGACGAAGTCTTTACATCTTCAATACTCGCTAAAAAATCAGGTATTGCATAAACATCTGAATCAAAAGGATTGCCGTCAAACACATAATAAATTTCGCCATTAGAATTAAAATCTGTGATGTTTTTAGTCATAGCCTCAAAACTTGCTACTTCGCCCTGAAAATCTTGCAACTTAATCCATGCATTTTTATCTAATTTCTCAAGTCCAATAGTCGGATTATACATCCAGTTCCCATCTAAAGACTTTCTAATCTTTTGGAACGGCATTAATGTAACTTTTCCAACTCTACCATTGCCTAATCTTGAAATATGAAACACCGCACAATCCATATAAGCAAAAGATAAAGCAGATTTTGAAAGTAATTTATCAGCCGTTTCTTTTTCATTCACTTTAAAAAAAGATGCTTGTTCACTTACGAATCCATCGGACTCTATGTACTCTGCATATTTTTTAGCTGCTTTTTTTGCCGTTCCTGAATTGTTTATAATGTCGATTATCTCTAAAGGCAAGTTATCATTCCACCCAAATTTATGATAGCCTAATGCTTTGTTCTCGAAAGTTGTAGGGAGTATATTCCTAAAATGTACTTTTGATGTTTTTTTGAATTTACTCATACAATATTCTGATAGTTTACAAACTTTTCTTTAATAGTTGAAACACCTTGTGGATGTATCACCAATTTTTTATTCGGCTTAATGCAAAGATATTGTTTTTGGTAGTCAATATACATAGCATCAACTATTTTGTTAGCCTTACTTAATAAATTAATTAATTTATTATATGCTCTCTTATGCACAACGTAAGCAAATGCGCCCCATGTGTAGACTTGTTTGGTGAAAAACTTGTCATAATATTGCGGAGGTCTACCAAACGAACCGCCTAAATAAAGGATATGGAAATTATATGGAAGTTCCGATAAGTAAAGCTGAAAATCTTTACTAAAAGTATCTGTAAAAAGTATGTCATCTTCAAAGATAGCAACACACTCAAAGCCTTGTTTCTTTGCATATTTTAAAGCCTTTAAATGCGATTGAATACAAGCGTACTCATTATCAGTAACGCCTGCTATTTTGCTTTTAATCTCTTTGCCGTCAACGGCTTGTATTATTTCGATTTCGGTGGTCTGCCCGCTTTCTTTTTCGTAACCAAAACATCCCTCTTGTTTGGCTGCGCTGGCAAAGAAAGATTTTCGCCTGTCGGCACTTCGTTCAAGGTTGATAACGACTCCAGCGACTGGATATTTAACGGATTGCTTTTTTTTTTGATTGCGCTTAATTCAACAAAACAATGCCCTCTATTATTGAGTTTGGCAATTTCTACCTTTTCATCTGTGATATTATCAGCATTAATAGTGATAATAGTCCTATTACCATCTCTAAAAACAAGTTCGCCAATACCGTCTTTTAGTTTGTACTTTGAAAAATTCATATAGTTAATTAAATGTTTACTAAAATTCTTTCAACTCCAAATATAGTATCTCTTTTCAATATTTCATAATTCATGCTATTTAAACCGCTTTTTAGCCATGTTTGTCCTGTTGCTAACACTAAGTGTTTATTTACTTTATATTGGTCTGTAATAGGCTGTTTTTCGTGTGCTAAAGAAAAGTATCTATGTTGCTCAAACTTAGTTTCTATTACTGCTAAAATAGTTCTATTGAATAAGTCATCATCTTCACCACCCCAACCCCAAAAATCATTGCTGAATCCGTTGCATTTTAAAAATGAATCTGAATCAAAAGCAGTAACTCCACCAAAGCAAGTTTCATAAGGTACTTTATAATTAAATTGCTCACATAAGCCTGAAAAGTGATAAGCCCCTTTTATCGGTTTTGAGTAATGGTCTAAATTATGAGCTAACAAATCCACATCATGAAAACAAACTTGATTATCTTTTGTTTCATTAAAACCCACATTAAACAGTTTTCCCCTATTAAATAGCTTTCTGTTGGCTTGTTCTACTACCAATATATCAAAGCCTTTGTAATGCTCTACAAACCGCTTTAAATGCGATTCTCTGTTCCTATATGGTATGATAATTTTCATCGGTTAATTAATGCCCATTCATAACACCTGTCTATTCTTTCAGTTTGCGCTACATCTTTGCCATATTCTCTGCTATACCATGAATGTATGCCCATCGGTCTGTCGTTAATCTTAATTATTGTACTAACCCCATCTGTGCTTTCTATATCGGTGAAATTAGCACCCAAGAAATTATCATACAGCCAGTATAAGAATCCTGCAAATGGTTCGTTTAAGTTTCCATTCTTCTCAACTTTATTTGCGTACTGATATTGTTTTGAATTGTCGAATAAAGCTATTTTTGTTTTAATCAAATCCACATTAAACACATTGAAAAAAGGATTAACATTGAAAACAGAATTATTTCTGTGGCTAATTATACCCCCGTCAGGAACTCCGCAGTAAGCATAACCCTTTTCTACCATTGTGTTTATTACATTGTCTAATAAATATTCATTGACAATGAAAAAATCCTCATCTGCATTTACTATAATGCCTGAAAAGTTATGAGTAAACAAATGCAAAAGATAATCTAAAGCACCGTTATATCCTTGAAACTGCTTACACTGAATAAAATTATTATCGCTTTGCCAAAGTCCTTTAGCAAGCGTGTATAATTTTTCATTTGCCGAGCGTGTTACTATTGTCTTAACCATTGATTCTGTTTTTTATCCATTCGCAAATCTCAAAGTGTTCTGATTTTTGGAACTCAATTAGTGCTAATTTTAATTTATATTTTTTATGCTTTTCGTATTCAGCATTTTCGACATCAAATTTACCGATATTTTCACGATAATATTTTTTTATTGACAAATGGGCATCTATTAAGCAACTGCTGCACTTAGTGTTTAATTCTTTACTATAAATTTCTTTATAATAAAATGCTAAATGTGTAATTGGAACGTCATAATAGGACTTACTAACAACGTCTTCATAAACCTTTTCTAAGAATTGAATAGTTACCATAGAGCAAAAATAAAAAAAGCCCACAATAATGTGAGCTTTTTTCTATCTAAATTAAAACTTATGCTACTGGAGCAGAAATAGCATTCAAATAAGCTATCGAACCCGCCAAATCAGTAACTAAGAAATAGTCAGGAAGTGTAGTTTGGTCACCCGCTGCTGTGAAAGTTATCGAAGTGTCATCTTGTAAAGCAGTTCCAGTTCCGCCTGCAAGTGCCGACATCTCCATTCCTTTGTCCAATCCGTAAACAAGTATTTGCCCGTTTTCCGTTTGCAAAAAAGCTACCATTTCATCAGCATTTACTAATTTTTCGATTGCTATTTTTTGTGCTGGGTTTTCAGGGTAAATCTTGAATATCACTGTATGCTTAACAAGGTTTACATTATCACCAACTACTCCTTCAATTGCTCCGCTGTTTTTGTTTTTCTTTGAAGTAATAGTTGCTAATTTATAAGTTGTCGAACCATTAGCAGCCATTGTGATTGTGTTCACATAGCCGTTGACATCTTTTGTATAAGATGAAATTTGCCCTTTTTGAGTCAACCAAATTCTTTTATCTACTCCACCAACTTGATTTTCAGCTTCACAACTGATTCCTATGCTTCTTATATCGTCTAAGCAATTTGCCATTTTATTTTATTTTATAAGGTTAAAGGGGGCTATTAACCCCCTATTAAATATTTAGAATCCTGCGATTACGTTATAGAAACCAAAACGGTATACATAGTCAACCATTGCAGATGCAGGGCTGTAAACAATATCGTCTTTTCTATCATAGAACGGCTCAATCATTTCGAATCCTGTTCCATCCAACATAATATCATGGTTTGCACCGATTGTAAGAATAACTCTGTTTGGACTTACTGTTGATGCAGGTGAACCTGTAGTATCATACAATTTCAATCCTCTGTCTACAAAATCAACTACATAGAAAGGTATTCCGTTGTAAGAAAGTTCGTTGATTCCTTTAGTGATGTAATCAGTTTGGATTATAGAAGTCAACCCTGTTTGAGTTTGCAAATAACGCTTCCATGCTTTTGCTACTGTACGAGTTACAACTAATACTTTTTGCTCATCAGGGATTTGCAACAATTCATCTGTTTGTGCATCGTAGATTTTAAACATTGTAGCTTCGATGTTTGCTGGTAGCAAATCATTATCAGAAATACTTCCCGCATCAACTGTACCATCATTTGCAGAAACACCCGCCAAAAGTGATGCATAAACTCCATTAGCGCCTGAAAGAAATGGAGTTGCGTTGCCTGAAGATGCTAAGAATGTTCTAAGTAACAAACCATTGTTAAGAGAGTTTGATTGCTTTTCAACTATTCGAGAAATCAATTCAGGATAAAGTTCGCCTTTTCTCCAACCGTCAGGAAGTTTGTCACCAAATACAGACTTAACGAAGTCAGTATAACACTGTTGAAAAGAAAGTTCAATTTCAACTGGTGAAAGTGCTTTTTTAGTAATTGGAGTTCCTTCTTGGTATTCCCATCCACAAGCCTCTTTCAAAGTTGGATTAGCTGTGAAAATAGAATCGAAATACAATTCTTTTCCAATTTTACCAATGTGAACATTAAAAGGAAGTGCGTTTACTTTTGGGTCATTCAAAAGCGGTGCATAAAATAGCTCGTATGCTATCGAGTTGTTTTCGGGTAATGATGTAACTGCGTTCATTGTTTGTTTGTTTGTTTGTTTTAAAAATTTATTTCTTTGATTCTCTTTCTGCCTTTTTCTTTTCTGCCAAAAGTTCCATTGCTGTTTTAGCAACTTCTTCTTTTGCTGGTTTGCGACCGCTATTTTGGTTGCCCTCTGCTTTGAAATTTTGTCCCGTTACTAATAACGCTTCAAACTTTTTGATTTCACCCGCAAAGTTTTGCAACTCTACTTTGGTTTCATTTAGCAAAGTTTCTTTTTCGTTTACGATTTCATCTTTAGCAACTAATGCCGCTTCCAATTCTGCTATCTTAGCGTTCAAAGCCTCAACGTCTGCTGGCTCTTCTACTGCAATGATTTCAACTACTACACCGTCTAACACAACAAAGGTGCTTTCACCTACTGTGTGATTGCCGTCAGGTGCCGGTACTGTCATCGCTTCATCTGTGAATAAAGCCGTTCCAACTTCTACAGCATCTGCATCGAAGTAAACTGTTACCCCATCTGTTGTTTCTACCATAGCGTTTTTAAATAGTTTCTTTGTAAGTTTTGCAAGGAATCCTTTTATCCCTGTTAACTCTGCTTGTAATTCTTTTGTGTCTGCCATTTTTGTTTGTTTATTGTTAATTAAATATGCCGCTATCTTGTATTTTGTGAATGCCTTTACTTCTCCACCAGCTACTTGATCTGCAAATCCGTTTTCAATTGCTTCTTTTGCTGAAAGTGTTGTTTGTCGGTCAAGTAATGGAGTTAAATCCTCAACTGATTTTCCAGTTATTTCAGAATAAAAGTTTTTAATCTTGTTTTCCGCTGCTTTCAAATCCTCATGCAATAGTTCTAAATCTTTCGCTTCCATTGGGTCGGGTGCTGTCGGTTGCCAAAATGGATTGTGTACAAAAAATTCAGAGTTTGAGTACATATATCTTTTGCCCTTTTTACCCGCTTGGTAAATAACAGTAGCAATAGAACCACACATACCATTCACATAAGTATTTATCGTGCCGTCAAAAGCCATTAAGCGGTCATATATTGCGAATCCCTCAGTAACCGAACCGCCACCGCTATTAATAAAAACATCAATTTCTGTTGCGCTGCTTAAGTTATCTAACTTGTGGTTTAAGTCGGCAAGTGAAAATGATGATTCATTAAAAAAGGAATCAGAACCTATATAACCGTTAATGTAAATTTTTTCTTTTTTCACAATACAAAAATATTGCTATATTTGTGAAGTATTTTGATTAAGGCTAACTATTTAAAAAACAATTAAGGCTAAAAATTATGAAGCACTCTATTAAGTATCTTATAGGCTATTACATAACCTTTTTTTCGGTAGCTTACTTCACTTCATCTTTTATTTCATTTAGTCCTAATCCTTTAGAATGGGGCGAAATTTCACGACTTTTGTTTCTTGTTATACTTTCAGTAGCAATCAAAACAAAACATGGATAAAAAGAAAAACCCAAATTTCTCTAAACAAAGGAAAACAACATTGCCCCCTTATTGGGATTCTAAACTCAACTCTATTATTTTCAACACTGGAATAAAAGAAAGTGAGTTTATTAGAAAAGCAACTATCAAGGAAATCGAACAAACAATTTCTAAAGTTCCGAAATAGCAACGGACTTATCCACGTTTGTTTCAAAGTTTCTAAACTCCTCAAGTACTAATTTTTGTGCTGGCATTGCTGACACCGCTTGCATCATTGCTTTTTCAGTTGCATTGCGTGCCATTAAATCACTCCCCGCATTTCGTGTTGAGTAACCCCCATCGCCCGTAGGAATGAATCCTGTTGCAAATCTTTTATTGCCCATTTGGAAGTTAGGTCTATTGCCTACTGCTAACTCCATTTGCGCTAATATCGGTGCGAATCTTTCAGTAGCTCTTGCTGTCATTACAGATTCACCTCTTGAAAGTTTAGCATCTATTGAATCACTTGTTGCCGTTCCCGCACCCTCTAATCCGATTACACCTGTTGCAAATGCTGGCTTTGGTGGCGCAGGCTGTGAAGCTATGACTGCTATTTGTGCAGCTCCCGTTGCCGCTGCAAGTGCCGACAATATAGCCCCCGCAAATGGCACTGGATTGGCAAATTGAGCGATAACTGCCTGAGCCGTATTAATTATGGTTTGAATTATTGAAGTCGCTTTATTGGCTTGAAATTGCTTTAACTGAATTTGATATTTAGCATTTGCAGCATCACGTTCAGCCTTTTGTATCCTTATTGCTTTTTCTTCCTCACTTACTGTGCTTTGATTAATCGCATCTATTTCGGCATTCTTTGTATTGTCAATATTGTTCAACCTGGTTTCATAAACCATGTTTATAATACCCGTCACCGCTTCTACTGCTTTACTTATTTCTGATAATGCATTTTGCGCTTCTTTTATCCCATCTTCATCTAATCCTAAAGACTTACCAAAGCTTGAGTCACCCTCTTTTTTTGCAGTTGCGTCTTTTCTTAGTAAAGATATTTCATTTCGTAGCTTTTGAATGCCTTGCATTTCCGCTTGAGTAATTACCCCATCCGCACCTAAATATTGTTCAGTTAATTCTAATTGCTCTTCAAGAAAATCTAAGTTTAACTCTCTTTTTTTTGCTGCTTTTTCTTTTTCCGTTCCCAAAGACAAATCGACTTGTTGGAGTTCTAAATCCAAACTCCTTTTATTAGCTTCTATTTGAGCGTTAAACTCTTTAGCATTGTTAGCTATTATTTCCGCTTCAATTCTCTTTCGGTTTTCTTGCCGTTTCTTTTCAGCATCTTGGTCAAACTTTTCAAGTGCTGCTATTTTTTGTTTTTCAATAGCGTTTCTTAATTCAACTTCTTTTTTGCTGTTGCCAGTTATTGATTCAAATTTAACTTCAAAGCTACGTTCTAATTTTTCACGTTCTGTTAATAAAAAAGCATCCGATAAAGCCGTTAAATTATCTGCATACTTTTGTTCCTCTGCTAATTGTTTTTCCCTTGCCGCTTGTTGCTTCGCTTCTCTTTTTTCACGTTCTGCCTGTGCTTTTTCTTGAGCGGCTTCTTCTTTCTCAATCAACTTGTTTTTAGCATTAACTACTTTCTCCAAAAACTTACCGCTTTCATTATCTAACTTTGCTCTGTCTTGCAATGTTTTTTGATATGTGGCTAACTCTTCATCTGTTAAACCTTTTTGCTTTTCAAGTCTTTCTCTTAATGCTAATGATTGTTTGCTCGTACCCTCTGCTAATATTTTTAATTCTGTTTCTGAAATATCTAATTTATCAACTAAAGCCTTTTTTTGCTCTCTTAATAATTGGTCGTTTCTCTTTACTGAATTATCATATAATGTTTTTTCAAGTTGTTCTGCTTTTTCAAGTAATGCAGTACGTTCCTCCTCTGTTTTAGTCCTGTCTTTTGATTGTATTATTAATTTATCAATATTGCCTTGTTGCTTTTCAATTTGTAAATTATAAGCGGCTTGAGTATCCTCCAAATCACGCATTACATTAAGTAAATCCAATGATTGATTAACTGCATCTTTTATTGAACCCCCTGTAACTAATGCTCTAAATCCTGCTGCTAATGCTGTTGTGGTTTCCTCTACTGCATCTGCAATTGGTTTAAAGTTTTGAAACACATTAATAAGCCCTTGCATTGCCATTATTATTATTGGGATTCCAGTTGCTGCTAATGCTGCGCTAAATCCCTTAACTCCACCACCTGCTGCTTGAAATCCTGTTTTAGCTGCATCTAATCCGCTTTTTAATTGACCTGCAGAAACTCCAAATACATTTAATTCTTTTGCAGCGGCAACTATCCCACCTTGATAATCGCCAACGCTTCGCCTTGTATCGCCTAATTTCTTTTCCTGGTCTTTTAATGTATCACTTAAGGACTTTAACTGTTTTTCAACTATTGGACTCGGATTTCTTAACTGTTGATTGTATAAGGCATTGTACAACTTTCTATTCGTTTCAATTGTATTGTTTTGAATCTTTGTTATATCAATATTTGCTTCAGTAGCTTTTTTAAGTTCCCCTAATCCCTTTTGTTGGTTAGTCAATACATTAGTCAAAGCGTTTACTTCTTTGCTTAATACATTTACCTCTGCTTTAGCCCTAATTGCATCCTCTGAATATTCAGTTTGAGAATTTTTGGTTTCTTGATACTTCGCCCTTGCTTTCTCTAATTCAGAACCTAATTTAGCAAGCTCACTAACTACTGGTTGTATATCTATTTTAAATACTTCAACTTCTGCCATTATAATAATTTTATAAGTTCTACTACACTGCTATTTTTAGATGTATAGTCAAATTTTATTTTGTTCACATAAAAATAAGTATCCAGTTCTCTGATATAAACGGGCTTTAAAAAATCCAAATTCGATACATCGCTTAAATTCAATCTAACATTCAATTCAATTATTTTATACTTATCTATAACGCTAATTATGTACGTGTAATAATTATTAAATATGTTAAATCCAAAGCCTAGGTTATTTGTATAATTAGTATCAATGAATCTTGTAAATGGAACATTGGAAACTATCTGATAGGAGCTCCCTGAAAGCACATCGGAACTATTTCTAACAAACATTGGAGAATTTCTTAATTCTAATATCAATATTCTCATATTAACATCATTGGCAATGTCTCCATTTTCGTAAATCTTAATTTGATTAACTGGGAATGTATAAGAAAACCTATTAACATTTTCAGTGGCGGAAAAATCCACAGAAATCAAATCTTTATTTACAGGAAGATTTTCATTTTGAATTACAGCGTTATAATCCGTACCAACTGGTTTTATTACTGAATCGTCATCTTTATATTTTAAAAAATTGTTTTGCGCATAATCCAATTCAAAATCAGTAATGTAGTCATCTGTAAAATCAACTTTGCCACTCCAGTCAATTGCATTATTTATATTATTTCTAATGTCGTTAAATTGGTTTAATTTGACCACTTTAGTATTTTCATCCACTGTTATCACACCCGAAAATAACTTAAGATAGCTTTTGATAAAATCACCTTGCTTTAAATTAGGTAGCATAGTAGACGGGGTCAAATATCTAAAGCCCCCAAATTCTCTTGCCTGTTGTTTTGTTCTTATGTCTAAAGGATTAAGTATAGTGCAACTTGTGATGTTAAAGTTTGTAGCGGAATCCATATATAATGATATTGCGCCCCCACTTTGAGTAGAAAATCTTATGCTCATTCCGCATTCACCATTCCCCCCCTTTTTTACTTCTATAAAATCAGTAATTGAATAGGTTGTGATTCCTAATGGTATATTTCTTGTATATGTTTTTGTTTGACTACTTGTTATAACTTCTATTAATAAAACAGCTCTTGAAGATGGTACTACTTTAAAATTCAATGTAAAATTTATTGATACTTCATCTGCAAAACAAAGATTTCTAAAATTATAGGGTGAAGTAAAATTGCCCATTACTGTTCTCGGTCTTGTAGTTACAGTTGAATCAATCCAATATGTTTTTGAGGTTAATAAAGATGCAGCGTAATCAAATCTATAAAAAGGGTCAAAAGTAAATGTTAATGGCACAGTTGCGGGTCCTCCTGTCAATGGTAAAAATCTTCCTAAGTATTTACTCCCGTCATAATCCCTTACCTTTTTTCCATTGCAAGGAATTATAAGATTTGGCGTTTGTATATTATTTTGTAATGTGTATCCTGCAGCATTACATATTTTATTTAGTATTGAATTTACTTTAAACGCTGGTAGCATTGTTTCGCTACTCATTGTAGCTCCAACCGAAACGTATGCATTTGGGCTGTCTTTGTTGAAGTCTACTATAGGAAATACTATGTCATTGTTATTTGTAGTGCCTATCCTTTCTGCATTGTAAAATCCATTGTAATCTGAATAATTTAAAGCCGAAAGCAATTTGTCTTTTAATAAATCAAAAAAGCTAACATTAGTTCCATAGGTTCTTATATTATAATATCCATCGACTTTTTCTAAAGTACAAAACCGCATATTCATATCAACCCCATCAACGTATAAACGGCAATCAAGTCTTTGGTATGGTATATTTGAAGCGGATGTGACCACTTCGCAGCTTTGAAAAATTGCTCTATTGTTTGCCGTCTTTGGTAGCTTAAATGAAATTGACCTCGCACCTACTCTTTTTGATATGTCTCCTATCGGTGCAATAGCATACTCACCAATAATAGTTTCATTTTGGAATACGTCCGCATCAACTCCATTTATTACTAATCGAATCACTGACCTTGTATATTTAACTCTTTAGCTATCAAAAATCTAAATGTTCTTTCAACTATCCTTTCTCTTGTATCTCTAACAATCATGCTCTCTCTGTCAACTATAATTGGAGTGAACCTATCTTCAAAGTTTAAATAGTCGGGCAATTCTTCATCGTAAACCCACGCTTGTATTGAATTTCGTAAAGATTCTAATACCGATAATAACTCCCTATCTATTACGCCTGTATTTACCACCACAGCTCGGTAAACATCTTTTAAACTTAAATTTTTTAAAGTTAGGTTTTGAGTTTTAAATGTTTCTGCTTCCCCATCAGTTATTTCGTAAATCGCTCTTTTCCCACCGAATAAAAAACTTTGATAACCGCCCTCTCTATTAAGCCAAACAATATTTAATCCAGTACAGCATTCAGGAGTATATGGAATAGTTGCTGCTGCGCATACACTACTCTTATTAATAATTATAAGATATTCTATGCCGCCTGCTGAAAATCCTATGACGGTCGTGCCTATAGTTACTCCTGGATTATATATATAGCTTGTCCCTGTCCATGTAAACCATGCAGCCAAATTAAATGTATAGGTAGTTCCTGTCCATATAAACCATGCTGGCACGGGTTCATAAGCATTCCCGTTCCATACTCCTAATAATGTACGTGGCGTACCTGTAAACCCATCTAATGGCTCACTAATAGTTCCATTTGTAGCACAAACACTATATGACTTGTAAACTATTTTCACAGTTCAAGTATCTGATATGTAATGTAAAAAACTAATTCACCATCACCATTCTCAGGATTGCCAGTTAAGGTAGTAAAAAATAAACCTTGGTTTTCTATGTCATCTACATATCCCGATTCAGTTTGAAAAGAATAGCTTGTTTGAGTAAAAGACAAATCTAAAAGACTACCAATATTTTGTGAATTTACCGTTAAATATCCGTCTACATTTGTATCGTATGCTGTTGTGTCAAAACTTCTTTTAATAGTTATGTTAATTATTTGGTAAAATGAATTAACCCCTGGCGCTGGCAATAATTCAACTGGATTATCATGGCTATCTAAAATCTCCGCACTCGTTACAGTCACTTTGATAGTTTGAATTAACGCAACAGGCGTTTCAGTTAAAAAGTATTTCCATGCAACTCCATTATGGTATCCATATTTAGCCAAATCGGTATTATACACTAACAATCCAATTGGTGGCGTTAAAGCATTAATTTCAGCCGTTGTAAGTTGCTGTATCTCCTCTTGGTAATCGTCTATTAAAGCGTTATTAAATGCCCTTAAATCGGCTGGTGTGATTTCTGATCCAATGTCTGGGAATAGACTGTCTGATAATGCTTGTACTGCTATTTTACTCATATTGTTATGTATTTAAAAATCTTGAATTAAATCTGTCATTAAATGTACTTCTTGGTATTGATTGACTCTCAAATCTGTACGTTGTTAAAATCGAACCATTAATATAAGTTGCAAACTTAGTTAAACAACTTGAGATTGCTATTGATTCTGCCAAATATTGTTTTGTGCTTACATATTTTGAAAATAAATCTTCAGTATCAATTCCAGCACAAAGTGCTTTATGTATTGTCAAATACGTTTTACTCGAAACTACAGTTGAAAATACTACTCTGAATGGCATATATAAATTATATCCATTGTCAGCACCGAAAAATATAAGTCCTTTTTTTGGCGGCACTATTGGCAATAATGCAGATTGAACATATCCTGAAATATTAACTTCTAAAAACCCATCTCTATTTCCCTCAGGTGAAAAATCAGCAACTTTTAAAAAAGGATATGGATTCGGACTAACTCCAATTGGCACTTCACCTGTTTGCCATCCTTTATAAACCGAAAACACAGGCGGTTGCATGTACTTTATATCCCTAGCAGTGTCAGCAACGGTATAAACAGTATTTAAAGTGTAACTTACTAATATTGGTGTTCCTCCTGAATAGACATAAGTTCCTACTGATTTAATCGTGTGATATCCTTTATAAATTCCTGCTGTAATGTAAACTAAATCGCCTATTTTTAGTAACGTAACTGAATTCATGAATACGCCAGATGTTACTACTAAATTGCCAAAGCTAACGCCAAAATTACCTAATTCAGTTGGTGCATCAAATAAATAATTAATAGGTTGGTAAGCACTTACCCATTGACGTGGACTCCTTATTTGGCTATAATTTTTTTGAATTGGCATTATGCTGCTATTTTTAAAACGTCACTACTAACTTCACTTGCAATCAAATTGTAAAAATCATTTTCGATTTCTTTTGTTAAAGCATCATTGAATATTCCGCTCACCAAATCAGAGCCGCCTTGCTGCCAAATAGTTGTACCCTCTCTGTGTATTTTTCGAGTAATCAAAAAAGCTAATGAATCTTTACTAATTCCATCTTTAGGTGTTATACCTTTTTCATCAATCCATTGCCTAATTACATCTTTAAGTTTGCCAGGTTTGTTGCCGTTTGTTGTAGGTTTTCTACCAAACTCTAAAGCACCGATATATTGCTCGGCATAAACAGTTAAAGTAGAGTTCTTAACATCGTAACGAACCGACTTAGCCAAACGACCTGAAGCATTAACAGCTCCATACTTAGTAACTCTTTTAGTCTGAATATCTTTAACTAACCTATCAGTTAACTCTAATCCTAATTTATTTAAATATTCGTTAAAGTCCATTTTATATTATTTCAGAAGTTGGTAAACAATCGACAACTGTTGAAATTACTTTAGCATTAAACCTCACGAACATTCCGCTTGTGATTCCGTTGAACTGCTTAAAATATGGCTCTGCTTGGTAACCTGTATATTGAACATTTTTAGCAATTAGCCATTGCTCTAATCTTCTTTGCATTATATCTGCCTGCTTGATTATCTCGAGTCTGTCTTCATCATTTGTGTGCGGAGTATCTTGAAAAATTAACGCTATTAATACGTTAGGTATAGTATCAACCGCTTGGTTTTGGTCGGCTCTGCTAATTGTAAAAGGATATAAATGAATTTGTGGTAAAGGTTGCTTTTCGATAGCTAAGTTTGCATCCGATACTCTGCCATGATAAAAAGTACCATTCGGATTTATATCAAAGGCTATCTCTTTTATGGTATCGACAAAATCTTTGTACATTTTACAAAAGTAATCAATTTTAATAGCGTTTTATTTTGTTAGCCTTATTTTTTTTGAAGCATCCGATACGCCTCCTCAAGGTCTTTTTTGTACATACTTTCCTCAAAGTCCATTAATAAGACTTCATATATTTCCTCCGCTGGCAAAGCCATTACTTCACTCATTGTTTTGTGATACTTTTCACCAATGGTTTTAATGGTCATTTTAGCGCCAAACTTTTTAAACCTATCCACATCTGCCAACACCTCCGCTTGTGTGGGCTTATAGTCGTTTAATCGCTTGTACTTGTCAAAAAATCGTGATAACTGTTCAAAAAAAAAGCAGCCAAAGGATATGAAATGGTAGTTGGTAGCTTTGAATAGTCCACATCCGTATATACTTTTAGTATAGGTATCATTGCTTTAAATGGTTTTTCCGCTGCAATTAAATGAGCCTTTGCAACTTCAACTTTACCATAGGATTCTTTTCCAATATCGACTTTATTTTCTTCAGCTACATAAGCATCGGGCAATTCACTCATGAATGAAGTAGCTAACATAATCGAAGCTAAAGATTCGCTATTGAGTCGCTCTAATTGGTCTTTTGAAACATCGAGTAAACAACTAACTTGTTCCAATGCTGTTTCGCAATCCATCCAGTTAATAAATCTTTCAAATGGCACATCATGCCATGAAGTAGGTATTTGAATTATTTGAGTTCCTATACTTGAAGTTATCATATTAGTGAATTTCGTTTTATAGTAGTAGCGTATTTTTGTTTGGTCAAATGTTGAAAACTATATCTAAGTGAGTCAATTCCGTGATTAAAGGCATCAACCGGTATTCCTGCTTTCTTATCATTCCAAAGATAATTAGATAATTCCTTTTTTAAGTTATGGCTTCGTTCAGTTATTACTAATGCATAATCTTGCATTTTAGTAATGCCTGCACTTACCGAACCTTGTCCCTTTTCGCATCCAATTATATTTAATCCTTTTCGCTTTAAATCGTCAATTAGTCTCGGCTCTGAATTATCTCCGATAATCAAATCAGTTGGTTTGCTAATCAGTTGTTTATTCGCTTGTAGAATAGCATCCGTTCCCATCCCTTGACTTGAGTAAAGTAATTCATCTGCAAATATAGTTTTTGTTTTTTCATCAACAGCAACTTTTATTAATGTTGTCGGGTCAATGCTGAATCCATAATCTTGACCATAAGCATAAGGAAGCGAATTGTTAAAATTTCCAATAGTCCAATTCGTAAATATAGCACCCTCCCTTGTTGCCCTTTCTCCACTTCCATAAATTTTCCACCAATAATCATTGTGCTTCCTACTTTCAATATCCTCTATCTGTGCGGTGGTCAAATAAGGGTTATCTCTATATGTTGTTATTAGCGGTGGGTATTTTTCAATATAAGGGTCGAGCCAGTGTTCTAATCCTAATGCGGGGTTATAGTCGCAAATTATCTTGTGCCTTGTTCTCGGGAATAGTTGGTCTATTGTTTCCTGTGGGAACTGGTGCGCTTCGTTTATCCAAATAAAGTCACGTGAACGCCCGTGTATCTTTGCAGGTGTGTCCGCTCCATAATAGCTTATTAAGTTACCATTCAGGTTATAAGTATGCTCACTTTTGTTATGGTGCATCTCGTTATATAATTCACATTCAATTAGCACATCTTTAAAGTCTTTCCATGCGGTTGCTCTTAATGCTGTGAATGTATCTCGGCAAATATCAATATCCAGCCCCGAGTAGTTTTCGCACAGCCAAATCAAATAGTAAATAATTGAATACGACTTTCCGCTCCGAGTTCCCCCTTGTAATAGGGTTATCCGTTGTTCAGGGACTTTTTTTTTAAATAAAGAAAATTAGGGTTTGCTTTCATCGTCTAACCATTCAGGTAGTTTCTTTTTACTTACTGATACATCCATTGTTTGCTTTGACTTGCCATAGGCTCTATCTAATAGTACTTCGGCTGCTCTTACATCACCTTTGGCAGCTTTTGCCCTTAATGCCTTTAAAATGACCTCACCTGCAGTTATACCGTCCTTTTCCTCGCCCAAAACGTCTGCTAATAGTTTATCCAATTCGGGAAGCTTTTTAGGTCTGCCGTTTGGGTTTCCGCTTTCGCCTTTTTTGAAAGGCTTTAGGTTTTCTAATGTTGGATTCTTAGCCACTGTTAATCCTCTGTTTTTTGATATTTAACACCATTTCTCTTGATTTCCAATGATGGGTCAAGTTTTTGCATCCTGTCCAAGATGACTTGGCAGTATTTAGGGTCTAATTCCATACCGTAGCATTTGCGTTTAAGTTGATGTGATGCAACCATAGTTGTTCCACTTCCAGTGAATGGTTCACATATTAAATCTCTTTCATTAGTAATTGCTTTTATATATTCACTTGGCAATTCAATAGGGAAAGTTGCTGGATGTAAACTTCTGATATCACCTAATTCTGGATTTGAATAAAAAACTGACTCCATTTCTTTTAAATCACCTTGAAATCCTACTGTTGAATTTTTCATTGAACCATCTGCTTGTCTTACTTTTCTGTGAGTTCTGTCTTTTTTTATTGCAGTTGTTCTTTCGCAAGTTCTGTTTATGTCTTTGAATTTTTTACCAAAAACAAATATCCATTCGTGAGCAATTGGGAAAAATGCTGATTGATTACCTATACTACCAGCCGAAGGTTTAGCCCATACATTCCAACTTAAAAACTTATATCCATTGTCTCTCGCTTTATTGATATATTCATTCCAATATTCATTGATATCATTGTCTTTTCTCTGTATACCTAAATTGATAACTTGATATTCACAATACTCATAAAATGAAGTTATAAATTCAACTAAATTATTTACAGACAAATCTTTGTCTCCATTATATTCTCTCATATCTGAATATGGTGGACTTGTGAATAGTAATTCTGCTTTTTGGCCATTCATTAACCTTGCCACCGCATCCGCATCCGTACTATCCCCACAAAGCAACCGATGCTCCCCAATCTCAAACAAATCCCCTAAAACAATATCCGTTTCAATACCACCTTCTGGAACATCAAAATCATCTTCTTCGGCTTCGGGTGCGACTTCAAAAATGGGAACATCCAAACCCCATTTATCCAAATCCTCACTATCCCATTCATTTGCCAACATTGACCAGTCCCATTCTCCACCGCTAACATTATCTTTGATTATAAACTCCTTTTGTTGTTCATCTGTCAAATCCTCTGCCATAATTATCGGGACTTCTTTTAACCCTGCTTCTTTACAGGCTCTTAATCGCATATTTCCTCCGAGTACTATCATATCTGAATTAACTACAATAGGTCGTATCTCGAGCATCTTTGGAAAGTCTTTTATTGACTGCACTAACTTAGCAAACTTATCATCCTTAATTACTCTCGGATTGTTTGGGTTTGCTTTAACCTCTGATATTTTTACTTTTTTTGAGTTCATATATTATAATAAACAGTTTGACATGGCTTAACTTCGATTGTATCACGCCTTACTACTCTTTTTTGAATGTCGAGTACTTCTAAAGGATAAATTCCTTTAGGCAAAGTTATCTTTGGATTCTCATTCATTTCATCGCCTAAGATGTTATTATTGATTCTGACCATGTAATTGCCTTTTAAGAGGTTGGCTATTATCACTTCGCTTTCTTTTGGGCAAAGGGGCGGTTTTGAGCATTTTGTTATATCCATTACAAACCATACTAAAAGGAATGTAATTGTCATTGTTTTTTTCATTGTGTTGATTTTTCGGCTACTATTAAATACATTGTAGCTTGTTGACCATAACCCTTTTCAATAATTACTGGATTCTTAAAATCTTTGTTTATCTTATCCATACTCATATCTTGAATTTGATTAATGTCTGTATATTGAATATAGTAATGCAACTCATTTTCAGTTAAACTTCTTTTTTCAGTTGGCAAGTCAATTAGTTTCATATCAGAATGGCAAGTCATCTTTCACTGAATCCATTGGTTTAGATTCTTTTTGCATAGGCTCGGTTAAAGCAGCTCCAAAGTAGCTAACTCCGTTTTTGTCTTTACGAACCCAAAGTCCGATGTCTTTTACTTTGCCGTCTATTTTGATTTGCCCTTTGTAGTCGGGGTGATTGTCGGCTGACTTTTTAGTGTTTTTGAAAATTAATCCTGAATTGTCTTTTGTGATTTCCATAGTGTTTAATTAAATAAGTGAATCTAAATTGTCTATTATTTCATTAGCCCAATTTGGGTAGATATTTGACAAAAAAGTATCGTCTTCACCATAATAGTCAATATGCAAAACCCCATTTCTGAAATTAATAGTGAGTTCATATTCTATATTTTCAGCGTATCCATATTCTCCAAATTCAGGACTTTTTACTATTTTGCCTTTTGGAGTTAAATCTATTCTTGTTGGTAAAGATAGTGTATTACTATCAAATACAAATGAATCGTTTTGGTCTTCTTGGTTTGTGAACTTTGTTTTCATTATTGTTTTTTTAGTTAGTGAATTTAGCTACAAATTTAATAATTTTTTAAATAGTTAAGGTATTT
>JBIPLL010000217.1:0-5424 GCA_044368425.1 Beijerinckiaceae bacterium | reverse complement strand
AGATGTTTCTGAAGGAACGGAATGAACATGCGCGCATAGACGTCGGCGCCGCCGCCCTCCGTATAGGGAGCGATCAGCTCGATGGTCTGTCCCGCGAAATTCACGCCCTGAGCCTGCGCCCCGCCTCCGACTGCAATCGCAGCCGAAACGGCGAAAGCCGACCATTTGATTCTCTTCGACAGCATGACTTCCTCCCATTGTTCTTCGATATGTGGTGACTGACCGGCGGGGCTCTTTCGACCCCTTGTCGCTCAGCCGTCCTTGCGTCCCGGATAGCTGCGCTCCGCCTCGGCTGCGCCCTGTGCCTCGCGGTAATCCTGGTCCATCTTGCCGTTGCCGGGCGGGCTCTTGACCGTGAAGAACGTGGCCGGGCCATTGACCGGACGGCTGCGGTGGGGAACGTTGCGCGGAATGTGGACCAGTTCTCCCGGGCCCACGATGCGCTCCTCGTCGCCGAGGATGAAGTGGAGCTGTCCATCCAGAACATAGGTCCACTGCTCTTCATTGGGATGCTCATGCAGCGCGGGCCCGTCGCCTTCTGGCTTCGTGACGATCGCGACCTTCATGAAATCGCCCACGGCCGACCGGACGCTGACATTGGGATTGCCGCGCTGCTTGCCGGGCTTCATCGTCTCCAGAGTGTAGAAAGGCACGCTTTCCCTCCCGATCGCTGTTCTGGCACGCAGGCGGCCCGCGCACGGATTGGGGAAAAGCTAACACCCGACCATCAAAGCTGCAAATGTTTATATATTTGCAGGGCTGCTTCCTTCCGTGGATTTCACCGCACCTGGCGGACAGCCGATCAGGCTTCGGGGTCTCGCCCCCGTCGACGGCCTGCCAGTTCGTTGCCGGCATCGTCGGGGAGCCGGATGAAGGACAGGACCGAGAGGGCCGCCACCGCCCCGATGACGAGGAATGTCGCTGTAAAGGCGTGGCCCGTCGGGTGGCCGGTGCCGTCTCCGAATGCTTGCAGGAGCAGGGCCGCAAAGGCGACCCCCGCGCCCTGGGCGAGCCGCTGGTTCATCTGCGAGAGGGTGGTTGCGTGGCTCATCTCGTCATTCGTCACCTGCGCGAAGGCAAGCGTGTTGATGCTCGTGACCTGCAGCGCGCGAAAGAAGCCGCCGATCAGGATCACGGGCACGATGAACCAGAGGCTCGACAGGACGGGGAAGCTCGCGCAAAGCGCCATCGACGCGCTGGCGATGAAGACATTGCCGATCAGGACGCGCCGGAAGCCGAAGCGCTCGAGGATCCGGCGCGCGATGGTGCGCATGCCGAAGGCGCCGGCTGCCGAGACGAAGGTGATCAGGCCCGATTCAAGCGCCGAATAGCCCAGGACTGTCTGCATCAGCAGGGGCAGCAGGAACGGAATCGCACCGAAGCCTGCCCGGAACAGCGAGGAGCCACCCATGCTGGCGCGAAAGGTCGGGTAGCGGAACAGGCGCAGGTCGAGGATGGGATCGCTGCGGCGTCGCGCATACAGGACATAGGCGCCTGACAGAACAAGGCCTCCGGCTGCCAGAAGCAAAGCCTCGCGCCCGCCCGTGTGGCCCGCGAGATCGAGCGAGTAGACGAGGCTGCCAGCCGCGAGCGCGGTCAGCAGGAAGCCCGCCACGTCGAAGCTTCGCGTCGATTGCGGGGGCGGGGCGTCAGGAATGTAGAGTGTCGTGAGGGTGATGGCGGCGACCGCGACCGGCAGGTTGATCAGAAAGATCCAGTGCCAGGAAAATGCGGTGGTCAGGAAGCCGCCCAGCAGCGGGCCGATGGCGGGTCCGAGAATGGCCGGCATGCTCATCCAGATCATGGCCTGGACAAGCTCGTCGCGCGGCACCGACCGCACCAGAAGCAGGCGCCCGACCGGAACCATCATCGCTCCGCCGAAGCCCTGAAGCACGCGCGCCGCGATCAGCTGCGGCAGTGTCTGTGCCATGGCGCAGAGCAGCGAGGCGACCGCGAAGATCGCCATGGCGATCCGGAAGACGTTGCGGGCTCCGTACCGGTCCGCGATCCAGCCGCTGAGCGGCAGGAAAATGCCCAATGCCAGCAGGTATGAGGTGATGACGGCGTGGAGGCCCACAGGCGGAACGCCAAGCGACGCGGCCATTGCGGGGATCGCCGTGGCGAGAGCCGTCGAATCGATCTGTTGCATGATCACCGCCCCTGCGATGATCAGCGGGACACGCCTTTGCGTCTGCAACGGCCTCTCCTGTTCCCGTCAACGCCCGTGACGCGATTGTCGGCGGCCGAAGCTTATGCATGATCTGCCCGCAGATCACAGGGACGAAGAGCGTCGGTGTTGTCGCCTGTCCCGGGTTTACGGACGATCATTGGCGCGCTTCCGGCTGCAGCTGCTCCTGACGGGCGCGGGCGTTTGCGTGTTTCCGCCAATTGGACATTTCGAAACGGCTCGATAAGGTGCCGCCATTGCCAGTCCCGGGGAACTCCATGGCCACGAGCATGCATCCGCTTGCCCCGCCTTCGCTGCCGCCTTTCATCCCCATGCCGGGCGAGACCGATGTCTTCATGGCCATCATGACGGTGGTTCTGATCGCGGCCGTGGTCATTGTCGGAGTCCTGTTCCTGCGTCTGCACTCGCTCCCCGAGCGGATCGCTCATCGCGGTCACAAGCTGCAGTTCGAACTCGTCGCGGTTCTGGGACTGCTTGCGCTGTTCACGCATATCCACCTGTTCTGGGTCGCTGGCCTGCTCCTCGCGCTCATCGACTTTCCCGCCTTCGGCAACCCTCTCGGACGAATTGCGGACTCGCTTGACCGGATGTCCGGGGCAGGACAGCAGGCACAGCCGGCCGAGGCCGCGTCGTCGCCCGCCCTTGCCGAGGCCGAGATCAAGGTACCGTTGCCGCCTGGCGTTTCTGCACCCGAGGTCGATGTCGTGTTGACCGGCAGCGCCGAGCCCGCAGCGACAAAGACGATCCGCGGGAGCGCGACCGATGCTTGAGCTTCTTATCTGCTCGCTTCTGACCATCCTTCCCGATTACCTTTACCGCCGCCACGTGCAGGGGAAGCGGATCGGCAAGGAACTCACGCTCTATTCGGTCTGGTTCGAGCTGCGCTGGGGCATCACGACATGCCTTTTGCTGACGGTCGCGATGATCACGGTCATCTTCTACTATCATCCGACGACGACGAACGCGCATGCCTTCTTCCGGGTCGTTCCCATCGTCCCGGAAACCAACGGGCGCGTCGTCGAGGTCGGCGTCCGGGGCAGCAGCCCGGTGCGGGCCGGCGACATCCTGTTCCGGCTCGACGATTCGGCCCAGCGGGCTGCCGTCGAGACCGCCACCCGGCGCATTGCCGAGATCGATGCGGCCCTCGTCGTCGGCCAGTCTGACATTGCCGCGGCCAACGGGCAGGTCGAGCAGGCCGAAAGTGCGCTGCAGCAGGTCCTCGACGAACTGGCAACCAAGCAGGAGCTGATGCGTCGCAACTCCGACGTCGTGGCGCGGCGCGAGGTCGAAAGGCTCGAGACGCAGGCGCAGGGACGGCGCGGGGCCCTTTCCAGTGCGCGTGCGGCGGCGGAGGCCGCACAGTCGCGGGTGACGACCGTGCTGCCGGCCCAGCGCGCGAGCGCTGTCGCCTCGCTTCAGGCTGCCGAGGTCGAGCTTGCCAAGACGGTCGTGCGGGCCGGTGTCGGGGGGCGGGTCGAGCAGTTCACCCTTCAGGTGGGCGACTTCGTCAATCCGTTCCGCCCGGCGGGGGCGCTGGTCCCGGAGCGCGCGGGGCGGCGTCAGCTTTATGCCGGGTTCAACCAGATCGAGGCCCAGGTGATCCGTCCGGGCATGGTGGCGGAAGCCGTCTGCCTCTCGCATCCGATGACGGTGATCCCGCTCGTCGTCGCGCAGGTGCAGGAGATCATCGCTGCGGGCCAGTTCCGGGGCGGCGAGACCCTGATCGATGCGCAGCAGGTGCGGGCGCCCGGCACCATCACGGCGGCGCTCGAGCCGCTGTTCGAGAATGGTCTCGATCCGGTGCCGCTCGGCAGTTCATGCATCGTGAACGCCTATAGCAATCATCACGCGCAGATTGCCGACCCCGCGACAGGGGCAGGTCGGCGCCTGTTCCTGCATCTCGTCGATGCGACTGCGGTGGTGCATGCGGCGATCCTGCGCGTGCAGGCGCTGGTCCTGCCGGTCAAGATGCTGGTCCTGTCGGGGCATTGACCGGGCGTCCGGGCCGGCTGGCGGGGCTTCCCGCCGCCTGCTCCCTGTCAGACCCCGTCGCTCACCGGCGATTGCGGACGACGTCGATCAGTCTTGCGCATTTGTCGCGGTCCCAGCGCAGCTTGGCGCCGTGATGCTCACCCTTGACCATGAGGGCGGATGACACGATCACGCCCGCGCAGGCATCCAGCGCCTGTGCGATGTTGCCCTCGTCGATGCCGCCGCCAATCATGATCGGGCGCCTGACTCCGGCCTGTTTCAGCGCGTCGATGCGCGCCAGCGTATCGGCAAAGCTGGAGCCGGTGATCACCAGTCCGTCGGCGCCCATCTGCTCCGCCCATTTCGCGGCGTCGGGTTGGCTCACTCCCCCGAGCGGCCGGCTGGTGCGGTCATGGATGTCGGCCAGGATCGCGACGCCTGGCGCCGATTGTCGCCGATAGGCCCGGGCGTCGACACACAGCGCTTCCTTCGTTCCCTCGGAGGAGAGCATGGCGCCGACATAGACCTTGAGGCGCACGAAGGCGGCCCCCGCCGCTTCGGCGATCGCGAGCGGTGACTGCGCGTCATGTGCCTGGACGATGATGCCCAGCGTCAGTTGCGGAAATTCGCGCCGCATCAGCGCCCCGAGCGCGGCGGTGCGCGCCACGGTCTGCACGCTGGCCTGTCCCGTTTCGCGCGTCTGGTCCTGCAGCTTCACGGTCGTGATGCCGGCTTCGACGAAAACCCGTGCATTTGTCAGCACGTAGTCCTCGAGGAATGACATGGGGAGGTCGGGCTCCACGACGGGATCGGGCAAATGCAGTGCGGCGATCACGCGGGTGTCGAAGGGCAGGGAGGTCTGGGTCATGGCACTGTGCGGGTTAGTTGTTGAAAGCTGGGTTGAAGCTGGTTCGCGTCGCCTCGAGCCGCAAACGCGCCTCGGCCCACGGGAGGCTCATGAGAGGCAGCGGTCCGCGGTGCTCCACGGCGATGGCGGCGGTGACGCTGGCGCGCAAGGCGGCCTGTTGAGGTTCCTCGCCAAGGTGCAGGCCGGCCAGCAGGCCGCCGCACCACGCGTCGCCGGCGCCGGTCGGATCGATCGCTGCGGCCTTCACCGCAGCGATGCGATGCGTCGTGCCGTCCGCTTCCGCGATCACCGATCCCGCCGCGCCGAGCTTCACGGCGGCGAGTTTGCGGGTGCGCCGTGCCAGCGTGCGCGCCGCCTCCTCTGGCGCGAGGTCCGGATAGAGAAGGCGCGCCTCGCG
>JBIPLL010000216.1:0-5448 GCA_044368425.1 Beijerinckiaceae bacterium | reverse complement strand
TGCCGGCATTCGGAGCGAGCGATATGGCGCGCTGCAGCGGCCCCACGGCCTCGCGTGCCCGGCCTGCCTCCAGCAGCGCCTGCCCCTTCAGCTCCCAGAAATACGGATTGCTGCCCTGAACCGCGATCAGCGCGTCGATCTGGGCCAGCGCGTCGGCGAGCCTTCCCGAGCGATAGGCTGCGATCGCGCGGGCATAGCGTGCCGCAAGAGAGGTGTTCGACGGCGGATATTGCCGGAATACGCTGTCGGGACGATCGACAAAGCCGGCGAGCTTGGCGCGCATCATGTCATGGCGCGCCTGCAGGGCAGGGGGGTCCTTCACGTCGCGGAAGCGGCTCTGCGATGCGCTCCTGCGGGAGGGGATGGCTCATCAAGTAGGGATCGGTCGAGCGGCTCGTGAAGATCGCGTTTTCCGCGAAGCGCCGGAAGGTCGCGACCATGCCCTGTCCCGACTGGCTGGTGGCTTCCAGAAACCGGATCGCGGCCCGGTCGGCGGCCTGTTCCTCGCTGCGCTGGTAGGACAGGAGCGAGCGGCGCACGAGTTCCTGCGATCCGGCGAGAACGCCCGCCGCGCCCGTGCCCGCATTGCCGACGCGCCCGCCCGATGCGCCCGCGCCGACGATGGCTGCCGCCCCGGCCAGCATGCCCACGACGGATAGGATCTGCGCATTGGCGATCTGCTCGCGCAGTCGCATCAGGTGGCCGCCGGCGATGTGGCCCGTCTCGTGGGCGATGACGCCGATCACCTCATTGGGCGTTTTCGCCTCGATCAGCACGCCCACATTGATGAAGATCTTGCGGCCATTCGCGACGAAGGCGTTAAAGCTGCGCTCGTTGATGAGGACGATCTGCGCTGCACCCGTCGGGATGCCCGCAGCCTTGAAGATGGGCGCCGCATATTCGCGCAGCAGTTGCTCCACCTCGGCGTCGCGCACGATCGACAGGCCACGGCGCTCGCTGCCCTGCGCCTGAGCCGGCTTGGGCACGAACGGGACAGGGGCAAGCCCCAGCACGAGCGCGAGGCAGGAGGCGATCAGGCGGCGCAGCATCGCAGAGGCGGGTTCCGGACAAGATGCGTTCACAAGCCTCGTAGATTTGCCGGGCGATCTGGTCAAATCAATGACTTGCGAGAAGCCGGGCGCAGTGACCGGGACAAATCCCCGATATCGTCGCCGAGCGGCATCGAGATTGGCGCTGAAGCCTGGATTGCAGATACGCGATCCGTTTCCGCAGGGGGAAAAGGGGGCGAAGGCAGTCCCGCTATTGACCTTCGGGCATTGCCCCCCAACATCTTGGGCAGGCGGCGTGATCCGCCGGGAGAGGATGATGCAGAACCAGATGACCGCCGGCCCGTCTCCGGGTGAAATCGACGCCCAGTATTCACGCGCCTTTTCGGGCGTGATGACCGGTCGTGTCATGGCCTATCTGGTCGATTTCGTGATCATTCTGTTCCTGTCCGTGTTCCTGTTCACCTTCGTGGGCATTCTCGGACTGGTGACGTTCGGGCTGGGCTGGAAGCTGATGGGTCTCGTTGGCCCGGCAACGGGCGTGATCTATTGCGGCCTCACGATCGGCGGGCGTCACCATTCCACCTGGGGTATGCGCATGTTCGGCATGCGCGTGATGCGGGCTGACGGCACGATGCCGGGCTTTCTGGTCGGGGCGGTCCACGCCTTGCTGTTCTACGTTTCCGTCGGGACGCTTGCGCTCTGGCTGCTCGACGTCATCATCGGACTGGCGCGCCGCGACCGGCGCCTTGGCCGGGATCTCCTGCTCGACCTTGTCGTTGTGAACAGGTCGGCGCTGCGTCTTTCCTGAGGCGGCGGCCGTCAAGCCGGCGCGCTTGCCCGGATGGGGCGAATATGGCGTGATGGAACCAGATGGAGGCGGCTCCGCCGAGGAGCCGCGCAGGGAATGCCGTGACCAGCCAGCCACGTGACGCACCGCAATTCTACCTGACGGCGCCCGCGGCCTGCCCCTATCTGCCGGGCCGCCAGGAACGCAAGGTCTTTACCCATCTCGTGGGGAGGCGCGCGCTTGAGCTGAACGATCTGCTGACGCAAGGCGGCTTCCGTCGCTCGCAGACCATCGCCTACCGTCCAGCCTGCGAACAGTGTCGGGCCTGCGTGTCGACGCGCATCGTCGTGGACGACTTCCGTCCGGGTCGCACCTTCCGGCGTATCTGGCGTGACAATGACGACCTGATCGGGTCCATGGGAGCGAACCGTCCGACCTCGGAGCAGTATTCGCTGTTCCGTGCCTATCTGGAGAGCCGCCATTCCGACGGCGGCATGGTCGACATGACCGTGCTCGATTATGCGATGATGGTCGAGGACAGCCATGTCGATACGCGCATTGTCGAGTATCGGCGGCGCGGGCCCGACAGCTTCATTCGCGGCAAGGGGACCGGTCCGCTTTACGCCGTCGCGCTGACCGACGTTCTCGCCGATGGTCTGTCGATGGTCTATTCGTATTTCGAACCCGACGCCCCGGCGCGCAGCCTCGGCACCTTCCTCATCCTGGACCACATCGCCAGGGCCCGCGCGATGGGGCTTCCCTATGTCTATCTCGGCTATTGGGTCGAGGGCTCGGCCAAGATGGCCTACAAGGCGCGTTTCCAGCCGCAGGAACGGCTGATGCCCGGCGGCTGGCAGCGGGCAGACGCGGCTGCGAATGCTTCGAGCCGGCGCGAGACGGACGGGCCGGATCTCGCCGGACATCTCGGCGCCTTCCTGCCGGTGAAGGACGCCACCTGACCGCAGCCGGGTTCAAGCCCGCCGGAAGCCGGCTCAAGCCCTGAAATTCAAGGCTTGACCGACGGCATGGGCTTACCCCCCGAACCTGTTGTTCTTCGGAAACCCCTTCGGCGGCAGGCGTCCGGCTTCCGCCCGATGCCCGATCCATTCGGCGAGATCGGCCTGCGAGACCGTCCAGGTCCGTCCCGACGTATCGCGCCAGGTCAGCCCCTGCGCCAGAACAAAGCCCTTGGCGTCGCTCACCCCGCCGTCGCGGTAGCGCTGCAGCCGCACGCCCTTGCCGCGCGACATTTCCGGCACTTCCGACATCGGGAAAACGACAAGCTTGCGGTTTTCGCCGATCACGGCGAGGTGGTCGCCCTCGACAGGCTGGCAGAGCACGAGCTTGCACTTGTCGTCGAGATTGAGAACCTGCTTGCCCTTGCGGGTATTGGCCATCACGTCCTCGGCCGGCGCGATGAAGCCACGCCCGTCCGTGCCGGCGACGAGGAGCTTGAGCCCCGGACGCGCCGGGAGTGCGGTGACGATCTCCGCTCCCTCGTCGATGTCGATCATCAGCCGCACCGGGTCGCCGAAGCCGCGCCCGCCCGGCAGCTTCGCCGCCTCGACCGTGAAGATCTTGCCGTTGTCGGCCACGACCAGCAGCCGCGCCGTCGTCTCGGTCGGAAAGGCGAGCTTCAGCCCGTCATCGCCCTTGAACTGCAGCGATGTCAGGTCGCTGACATGGCCCTTGAGCGCCCGCACCCAGTTCTTGCGCGACAGCACGACCGTGATCGGCTCGCGCTCGACCATGGCTTCCGTGAGGTCGATATCGGCCGTGACCGGTGCCAGCGCGAAGGTCGTGCGACGCTTGCCGAGCTTCGTCTCGGGGCCGAACGTCTTGCGCACTTGCTTGATCTGCGCGCCGACGACCTTCCACTGCACCTCGGTCGAGGCAAGAAGCCGCTCGATCTCGTCCTTCTCGCCGGTCAGCTTCTCCAGCTCGGTCTTGAGTTCCATTTCCTCAAGCTTGCGCAGCGAACGCAGCCGCGTGTTGAGGATCGCCTCCGCCTGCACGTCGGTCAGCGAGAAGTAGCGGATCAACTCCGCCTTGGGCTCGTCCTCCTCGCGGATGATCTTGATGACCCGGTCGAGGTCCAAATCGACGATGAGCAGGCCGCGCAGGATTTCGAGGCGGCGGTCGATCTCGTCGAGCCGGTGGCGGGAGCGGCGCACCAGCACCTCGCGGCGATGGTCGAGCCATTCGCGCAGCACCTCGGCCAGCCCCAGCACCTTCGGCACCTGGCCCGCAGTCAGCACGTTCATGTTGATGGGAATGCGCGTTTCGAGCTCCGTGAGCCTGAATAGCGATTCCATCATCAGGGTCGCATCGACATTGCGCACGCGCGGCTCGATGACGACGCGCACGTCTTCCGCCGATTCGTCGCGGATATCGGCCACAAGCGGAAGCTTCCGCTCGTTCATCAGCTCGGCGATCTTCTCGATCAGCCGCGATTTCGCCACGCCATAGGGGATTTCCGTGACGACGACGGCCCAGCCGCCCCGCCCGGTCTCCTCCTTCGCCCAGCGCGCCCGCGTCCGGAACGAGCCGCGACCGGTGCGATAGGATTCCGCAATGGACTCGCGCGTCTCGACGATGATGCCGCCAGTGGGGAAGTCGGGGCCCTGCACGAAATGCAGCAATTGCTCGGAGGTCGCCTGCGGGTGGGCAATCAGGTAGAGCGACGCGTCGCACAGCTCCGCCGCATTGTGCGGCGGGATCGACGTGGCCATGCCGACCGCGATGCCTTGCGATCCGTTGGCAAGCAGGTTCGGGAAGGCTGCCGGCAGCACGACCGGCTCCTCGCCGGCCTCGTCATAGGTGGGGCGGAAATCGACCGCGTCCTCGTCGATGCCGTCGAGCAGCAGGCGCGCGACTTCCGTCAGGCGGGCTTCGGTGTAGCGCATGGCGGCTGCACTATCGCCGTCGATATTGCCGAAATTGCCCTGGCCGTCGACCAGCGGATAGCGCTGGGAGAAGTCCTGCGCGAGGCGCACCATCGCCTCGTAGATGGCCTGGTCGCCATGGGGATGAAACTGGCCCATCACATCGCCGACGACGCGCGCCGACTTCTTGAAGGCGGCACCGGGCTCCAGCCGCAGCAGCCGCATCCCGTGCAGGATGCGCCGGTGCACCGGCTTCAGGCCATCGCGCGCATCGGGCAGCGCCCGATGCATGATCGTCGACAGCGCATAGGCGAGATAACGCTCTTCCAGCGCGGCCTTGAGCGGAACGATCTCCACCTCGCCGCCGCCCGGCGGATCAACCGGCTTTCCCATTCAAGCTCCCGGAGGCCGCGCCGCATGCGCGCTTACGCGGCCGTCAATGCAGGCGCGGCGCCGGACCCGAAGGCCAACTGGCAGCCTTGACGCCAAAAGTCCTTTCAAAATACGGGCGAGCCCGATTCGCAGCAAGCCGGACAGGCCTTGCTGCGGCTCGCATCCACAAGCAGCGAGATCCCGGCTGCGAGCTTCCGGGTCGTTGCCCGGCATGGCCGAACGGCGAGCGATCAGGCTGCGCTCCTGCTGCCTTCCGTACAAGGCCCGAGGAGAGAGGCGGGATGTGGCGCCCGGTTGGTGTCGGGCCAATCGCGTCGCGCCCCGAACTTGCGAAACAGAATCGGATTCGTCCGCCAACATCTTGACAGAACAT
>JBIPLL010000008.1:0-20598 GCA_044368425.1 Beijerinckiaceae bacterium | reverse complement strand
TAACATAAGCGACAGCTCGATTGGTGATTACTCATACGTTGTTCGCGATGGTGATATATGGTGTGCGACGATTGGAAAATTTGTGAACATCGCTTCGCATGCCCGCATAAACGCCCCTAATCATCCAACTTGGCGCGCAACGCTGCATCACTTCACCTATCGGGCCGAGAATTACTGGCACGACGCCGAGCCAGAGGCCGAGTTCTTCGAGTGGCGCCGGCAGAATGCCGTCACCATTGGCCATGATGTCTGGCTCGGACATGGCGTCACCATCCTGCCGGGCGTCACGATCGGCAACGGCGCGGTGATCGGCGCTGGTGCGGTGGTGAGCCGCGATGTCGAGGCCTATACGATCGCTGCCGGCGTACCGGCAAAGCCAATCCGCCGCCGCTTTTCCGAAGAGATCGCTGCCCGGCTCGAGGCGCTTGCTTGGTGGGACTGGAGCCACGCAAGCCTGCGTGCGGCACTTGACGATTTCCGCGCCCTTCCGATCGAGGCCTTTCTCGATCGTCACGAGAACCAGCCCCACGAGGTCACCCGATGAGCGAGACGCTCGTTATCTCCAATGCCGAGATCGTCACCGCCGAGAACCAGTTCCGCGGCTATGTGGTGATCGATCAAGGGCGCATCGTGGAAATCGGTGAGGGCCGTCCGCCTGAGGCCGGTCTTGATTTCGCGGGCGACTTCCTGTTGCCGGGCCTCGTTGAGCTGCACACCGACCACCTCGAAGTGCATTTCATGCCGCGCCCCAAGGTGGAGTGGCCGGCCGTCGCAGCGGTGCTCGCACACGATGCGCAAGTCATCGGCTCAGGCATCACGACCGTGTTTGACGCCCTGCGCGTCGGAAACGATTACGATGACGAAAAATTCGGCGCGCGAATGAAAAAGCTCGCGGAAGCGATAGCGGTCGCCAATGGGCAGGGCCTCACTCGAGCCGAGCATTTCGTGCACCTGCGTTGCGAAATCTCCTGCACGGATGTCGTGGAGGAGATGAAGCCTTTCCTCACCGATCCACGATTGAAGCTCGTCTCGGTGATGGATCACACGCCCGGTCAGCGGCAATTCACCGATATCTCGAAGTGGAAGACCTATTACGGGGGCAAGCGCGGCGCCACTGAAGCCGAGATGAACGAGCGGATCACCCGCCGCCAGGCGATCCACGCGCAATATGCGGAGGCTAATCGCCGCGCGATCGTGGATCTGTGCCAGAGCCATGGCGTCATCCTCGCAAGTCACGACGATGCGACGCTGGATCATGTGGGGGAAGCGATCGCCGATGGTATGCATATCGCCGAATTCCCCACGACAGTGGAGGCGGCTGCGGCTTCGCATGATGCCGGCCTGAAGGTGCTGATGGGCGCCCCGAACGTCGTGCGCGGCGGCTCTCATTCCGGAAATGTCAGCGCCTCCGCGTTGGCTGAAAACGGCGTACTCGATGTCCTGTCCTCGGATTATGTGCCGACCAGCCTGTTGATGGGCGCTTTCGCCCTGAGCAACGTCGCGGCCATTGGTGGGTTACCCGGCGCGATCCGCTTGGTGAGCAAGAACCCGGCGGATGCAGCCGGCCTTGCGGATCGCGGTGAGATCGCGTTGGCCAAGCGGGGGGATCTCATTCGGATCGATGCCAAAAGTGGTCAGCCGGTGCTTCGGGCTGCCTGGCGCGAGGGGCGCCGGGTCTCGTGAGCCGGCCGGGCTTCCTTATCGCGGTGGTGGGACCCAGCGGAGCGGGGAAGGATACGATCCTTGTCCGCCTGAAGGCGCTGCTGCCGGCGGCACATTTCGCATTTCCATCGCGCACCATCTCGCGGCCAGCGGACAGCAGCGAAGCCAGCAACCATCTCGCCGCAGAGGACTTCCCGGCAGCGCGCGAGCGCGGGGAATTCCTCGTCGATTGGGAGGCGCATGGCCTCTGCTATGGCATTCCGGCTTCAGCGCAGCTGGACCTGGACCGGGGTCTCCATGTGATCGTCAATCTATCCCGTACAGCATTGACAGACCTTCGCAGCACAGGGCGGCCTGTTCTGGTGGTTCATGTCACAGCCCGCCCCGACATTCTTGAACAGCGCCTGCGCGCCCGGGGTCGAGAATTCGATGGCGATCAGCAAGCGCGGCTCGCACGTGGAGAGGCGCTCGATCGCCACCTCGAGGCCGATATCCGCATCGAGAACAACGGGTCTGTCGACGCCGCCGTCAACGCGCTGATGGCAGCACTGATGCCGCTTGCGGCGCTGGAGCAGATTTCTCCATGAATGACCAGCCGCGCTTTGCAATCTACCTCGCACCCGAACCACAGGAAAAGCTCTGGAGTTTCGGCTCAAGCTGGATTGGCTACGATGCGCAGACGCGGGCCAGTCTCAAGCACCCTGCCTTGCCCGGCATTACGCCGGAAGCGATCCACGAGGCCACTGAACATCCCCGCCTTTACGGCCTGCATGTGACGGTCAAGGCGCCTTTCCGGCTCATGGATGGGGTCTGCGTCAGTGAACTTGAGGATGCGGCCGAGGAACTCGCTTGTCGGCATCATCCCATCGGCCCATTTTCGCTGGTACTCGAAGAGCGCAAGGTGGGAGAGGCCAACCTGTTCCTCTGCCTTGCACCCGCCGAGAAGCAACCAGCGCTGCATCGGCTGGAGGCTGATGCAGTGGTAACGCTCGACCCGTTTCGGGCACCGCTTACACTGGCCGAGGTCTCCAGGCGAAGGCCTGATCGCCTGGGTCGGACGGAGCTTGGATATCTTCAGAGCTATGGCTATCCATATGTTCTGGACGCTTTCCAACCGCATATTTCGCTCACTGGACCAATAGCGCCAGATTCGCCATTGCGGACGGGACTTGCGCAACGGCTCAATTCCGAAGCCGACCTGATGCAGTTTGCAGCCAGATCGCTGCTTATCTTTGAGCAGCCAGAGCCCGGCGCGCGGTTCTACATCCGTCAGCGGTACAGGTTAGGCGCAAAGGCTGCCAAGCTGTAGAATACGTATGCGCAGCAGCAAGAAAAACCCGTATTGCCTGTTATCCAGCCACAGACTGCGTAATCGCCCCCGTTACCAGGCCAAAACTGGCAGGCAGAGCCCAATCAAACCTGCGAGAGCCCCCGGCACACACGCTGCACAGGAACTGCTGTGGAATGCTCGGCCAGGTCCAGATGGCCGGGTCTCGGGCCAATCCGGCAGACCCACCGAGGGAAATGGCGGCGAATATTCCTGCCAGTGGCTCAGGAAGTCGATGCGTCCGGCCCTACATTCGAAACGATCGGCAGCAGTCCCTGTTTCTTCCGGGACGTTCCCTGATTTGTCCGGCACGTTCCATGTTCTTGCCTGCGGAATTCCCTGTTATGCAAAACAGGGAATTTCTTGAATTCCTGAGTTTTCACATGAGCTTGCAGAGAGACAGAGAGCTCAACGACGTCTATTTTTCCGCCGTTTTCGCTGTTGATTCCCTGTTAACAGCGAATGAAGGGTGCGAGAGCGACCAATATCGACTGCGTCCACCACCAAACACCTGTCCAGTTCCGCCATTTTGGCCATGCCGGTATTTCTGTGTCCGCATTTCTGCGCCGGTGATTCGCGGCTTGTGCGGCGCGGCCCGTGGTCCGCATTGCGCTGACCTGCCCCCATCGAGGCTGCTCACGTGGCTGACGATGGGCATGGGTGTGCGCCGCACGCATCACCTGCACGGCCTCGAACAGCTGCCGCTGCACGATCGGCTCGTGCTCGCCGGGATAGCTGCCGTCCTTGTGCCGGATCTCGCCCAGATAGATCCGGCTGCCCGGGAGATGGCGGCGCGATCCGCGCGCGAAGGCAATGCCCGCATGCCGCCGGCACTTCCAAATCGCACCGCAGATCATCGAAGCTCGCCGGATCGACACAACGGCCACCGACCCCATACGAGCCTCGGTGGCCTTACATAGGACGAGTTCGCAACCCGTTCCAGACAGGACCACAATCAGAACGGATTCGGGTCAAGAGCAAAGGCATTCAGGGGGTCAACGTCTGCTGGTATCTCAACATTCGGGAGGCGACGATCCTCGGCCTCGTCGGGGTTGGAGGCCCTGGGCTGGCGCTTGAGGGATCGCTGAATATTCTGGCGTGGCCGCAGGGTTCACTGATCCTGATCGTCATCCTTTGTGACTGTGGTCATTGGCGTGTGGATCATTCCAAAAGTCCGGAAATCGATCATCTGAAGATTGATATGGGCCAGTTGCTGGAGCGCACCGACATGCGCCCGTGCGGTCAAGCGACAAGGGCGGAATATCCGACCTTAAGGAACGGATGAACCGCGTCGGCCAGCATGGCAGCGACGCGCATCGGGCGGACAAGGGCCTGCGCCCCGGCTGTCATCAACTTGTCATCCGCTGAAAACATGAAGTGAGGATCTGTCGGGAGACATTGCAATGAAGGTTGGGATCAACGGCATGGGCCGCATCGGCCGACTGGCGCTTCGGGCAGCCTTCGGGGCAGTGCCGCGACCCGCCGACGATCCTCGTGTAGGCAACCGGGTCGAGGTTGTCCATCTCAACGAGATCAAGGGCGGCGCCGCGGCAACAGCCCACCTGCTGGAGTTCGACTCCATCCAGGGTCGCTGGCGAGACAGCTTCGGCCTTGAGGGAAACCGGATCACCATCGGCAACCGGCAACTCGGCTTCTCCGAGCACAAGGCAGCGGCCGACATTCCCTGGGGCGATCTTGGCGTCGATCTTGTGCTCGAATGCACCGGCAAGTTCCTCACGCGCGAGACGCTGGACGGGCATCTGAAGCGCGGAGCCAAGCGCGTGATCGTGGCGGCGCCCGTAAAAGTGGGCGGGGTGCTGAACATCGTCGTTGGTGTGAACGACGATCTCTACGACCCGATGAAGCACGACATCATCACCGCAGCTTCCTGCACCACCAACTGCCTCGCTCCCGTGGTGAAGGTGCTGCACGAGTCGATCGGCATTCGCCATGGTCAGATCACCACCATTCACGATCCGACCAACACGAATGTGGTCGTGGATGCGGCTCACAAGGATCTGCGCCGGGCACGCTCGGCCATGGTCTCGCTCCAGCCGACGACGACCGGCAGCGCCACGGCGATCGGGCTGATCTACCCCGAACTCAAGGGCAAGCTGAACGGCCATGCCGTACGCGCGCCTGTCCTCAACGCCTCGCTGACCGATTGCGTCTTCGAGATGCGCAGCGAGGTGACCGTAGAGCAGGTCAACGCCCTTTTCTCGCAGGCTGCGGCTGGCCCGCTGGCCGGCATACTGGGCTTCGAGGCGCGCCCGCTCGTCTCGGTCGACTATCGCGGCGATACACGCTCCTGCATCATCGACGGGCTCTCGACGCTCGTCACCGATGGCACGATGCTGAAGGTCTATGCCTGGTACGACAACGAGATGGGCTATGCGTGTCGAATGGTCGATCTCGCCTGCCAGCTCGAAGCGTCGGGACTTTGACCATGGGGGACGCAGGCACCCCCTCCGCCAAGCCGTCCGGGTCCGGCGCCGGGCTGCGCAACTACGCCATCGTGACAGCAGCCTATTGGGGCTTCACGCTCACCGATGGCGCGCTGCGCATGCTTGTGCTGTTCACCTTCTTCAAGCTCGGCTACTCACCATTCACGCTCGCGTTTCTGTTTCTGCTCTACGAGGCCGCCGGCATTCTCGCCAACATGATCGGCGGTTGGCTGGCAGCCCGCTATGGCATCAAGCGCATGCTGATCGTGGGACTCAGCACCCAGATTGCTGGCTTCCTCATCCTTTCGCTGATGAATCCCGGCTGGGAGGCGGCATTTCTGGTGACATGGGTGGTGCTCGCGCAAGGCATTTGCGGCGTCGCCAAGGACCTGACCAAGACCGCCTCGAAGAGTGCCATAAAGCTGACGGAAGCCGAGGCGAAGGGATCGGGCGAGGGCCGCCTGTTCAAATGGGTCGCCTGGTTCACCGGCTCCAAGAACGCCATGAAGGGCGCCGGCTTCTTCCTCGGCGGCGTGCTCCTCGAAGCACTGGGCTTTTCACGCGCACTCTGGCTGATGGCGGGCGCGCTGGCGCTCGTGCTTGTCGGCGTGGTGCTGTCGCTGCCGGCACTGAAGGGCAAGGCGAAGGCCAGCAAGTCGGCGAAGGAGTTGTTCGGCAAGAGCCGGGGCGTCAACCTCCTGGCGCTGGCACGGATCGGCCTGTTCGGTGCGCGCGACGTCTGGTTCGTGGTCGGCGTGCCCGTGTTTCTCTATGCCAATGGATGGACATTCACCCTGGTCGGCGCCTTCCTCGCGATCTGGACGATCGGCTACGGGGTGGTCCAGGCTTCGGCACCGGCTGTGGTGAGGCGCAGCGCGGATGGGCTTTCCAGCGAGGTGCCCGCGGCGCGCGGATGGTCGCTGGCGCTTTTGATCGTACCGCTCGCGCTGGCGGCCGGATTGAGCCTTGCGCCGCCCCGTCCTGACCTCATCCTTGTCGCAGGTCTGTGCCTTTTCGGCGTGATCTTCGCGGTGAATTCGAGCGTTCACTCCTACCTGATCCTCGCTTATGCCGGCTCGGAAAAGGCCGCCGAGGATGTGGGCTTCTATTATGCGGCCAATGCTGTCGGTCGCTTCCTGGGTACGCTGCTCTCGGGCCTTCTTTACCAGTGGGGCGGGCTTCACGCTTGCCTTGTCGGCTCGGGCGCGATGCTGCTCACCTGCTGGATCGCCACCCAGGCCCTGCCGAAGAAAACTACGGAACCAACCGCAGTCGCATAAGGTCGTGAGCGTCATGCGCTTGTGGTCCTCGCCTGTTATGTCGGCATTCAGAGACATAATGACAGAGGCTGGATCATGGTTGATCGACCGTTCAACGTTCTGTTTTTTAGAGCCGGCTCAGGCAGGATTGTCAGGCGCACAGGAAGGCTTCGGACAGTGTCCTCCTGCGGGACCGCTCCCGGCAGTGAAGATCGTCCGAAACCGGTTCGGCCCGGATCATGCCGGCTTCTCGCTGTGCCCTCTTGCCGCGCGCATTCGTGACGGGCTGGAACACGACTTGACGTCGGCCACATCGGGAAGACAGCTTCCATGGCCGCGCAAGCATCGGCTGCACAGGAGCACGCATGAACAGGACAGCAAGGCCATCGCTCCGGCGTCGGACGGAGACAGGCAGCCTCGCCTCGCTTGGGGGCAGGTGCTGACCATGCCGGATTTCAGTGCCCTGCCGCTGGGCTTCTCGCTGCCCTCGACCGATCGCGACTTCCGGGGCTATGGCAGCGCTCCGCCCGCCAT
This sequence comes from Beijerinckiaceae bacterium, assembly GCA_044368425.1. Taxonomy (GTDB): domain Bacteria; phylum Pseudomonadota; class Alphaproteobacteria; order Rhizobiales; family Beijerinckiaceae; genus JBIPLL01. The sequence goes on along the minus strand of JBIPLL010000008.1, from coordinate 13,372 downwards.
CCGCTGGCCGAATGGTACGCGGCTGGCCTTGTCGCTCGTCGTCAATATCGAGGAGGGCGCGGAACTCTCGATCGGTCAGGGCGACGAGGCCAACGAGTTCATCTACGAGGCCGTCGAGCGTGTCGAGGGACAGCGCGACCTGTGCATGGAGAGCCATTACGAATATGGCACCCGCCGCGGCTGGCCGCGCATCCGCGCGCTGCTGAAGGCGCATGGCGCGCGCGCCACCCTCAACGCCAATGGCCGCTCCCTCGCCTACTCCCCCTGGATCGCCCGGGAGGCGATGGCCGACGGTCACGAGGTCTCCAGCCATGGCTGGCGCTGGGAGCGGCAGGTCTACATGGACGAGGCCCGCGAACGCCAGGTCATCGCCCGCGCGGTCGAGGCGATCGCGGCTTCAGCCGGAGCCCCGCCCGTCGGCTGGCACACGCGCTCCGCCACCTCGGTCAATACACGCCGGCTGCTGGCGGAGCATGGCGGCTTTCTCTACGATTCGAACGCCTATAACGACGACATGCCCTGGATGGCGCAGGCGGCAGGCAGGGAGATCGTGGTCCTGCCCTATGCGTTCGACACCAACGACATGCGCTTCCAGCCGGGCGGCGGCTTCATCCAGGGCGAGGACTTCGCCCGCTACTGCATCGCCTGCCTCGACCGCCTGCTGGCCGAGGGCGCAAGCGAGCCGCGCATGATGTCCGTGGGCCTGCATCTGCGGATCATCGGCCGGCCCGCGCGCATCGGCGGGCTCGAGGCCTTCCTCGCTTATGCCGCCCGGCAGGAGGGCGTCTGGTTCGCCCGCCGCGACGAGATCGCCCATGCCTGGCGCGACGGGCTCCGCCTGCCGCGCTGGAGCCCGCGCCCGTCCCTCTCGGCATTCGAGGTCTGAAACCATGGCGCGCGACCTGATCGGCTATGGCGGAAACTGGCCCGACATCGTCTGGCCGAATGGCGCGCGGCTTGCCGTGTCGCTCGTTGTCAATTTCGAGGAAGGCGCGGAGATGCAGGTCGGCGACGGCGACCCGGCCTCCGAGCGCATGGGCGAGGTGATGAGCGTGGTCGAGCCCGGCAACCGCGACATGGGGCAGGAGCAGATCTTCGCCTATGGCATGCGCGCGGGGCTCTGGCGCCTGCTCGACGGGCTCGACGAAGCCGGGCTGCCGGCCACCTTCTTCGTCTGCGGACAGGCAGCGGCGCGCTCCCCGTCCCTGCTCGCGCAGGCCGCGCAGCGAGGGCACGAAATGGCGGTACATGGCTGGCGCTGGCGCCCCCATGCCGATTATCTCGACCCCGCCGAGGAACGCCGCGACCTCGCGCGCTGCGTCGAGGCCATCCGCACGGCGACGGGCGAGGAGCCGGTCGGCTTCTTCTGCCGTGGCAGCGAGAGCGAGGCGACCCGCGCGCTTCTGTCGGAACTGGGCTTTTTCTACACCTCGAACGGCTTCGACGACGACCTGCCCTACTGGGACCGCACGGGACGCAATCCCCTTCTCGTCATGCCCTATGCGCTCGACACCAACGACATGAAGTTCTTCCATCCGAACGGCTTCGTGCGAGCCGGCGAGATGGTCGACTATGTGGCGGACGCGCTGGAAACACTTCTGGCGGAGGCGCAGCGCGGACACGCCCGCCTGCTGAATGTCGGCTTCCACCTGCGCATCGTCGGCCGGCCGGCGCGCTATCCTTCCTTCGCGCGCATCCTCGACCTGCTCCGACGCCAGGGGGACCGGATCTGGGTGGCAAGGCGCGCCGAGATCGCGCGCGCCTTCGCCGCGCAATGCCCGCCCTGACGCCATGCGCATCCTGCTGCTCAATCCCAATACCAGCGCGGCCACGACTGCGCGCATGGTCGAGATCGCAAGCCTCGCCGCGCCGCCCGGCGTGACCGTCGAGGGCATGACGGCCCCCTTCGGCGTGCCACTGATCACCGATCCGGCAGCGCTCGCCACTGCTGCCAAAGCCGTGTCTGCCGCGCTGGCGTCGATGGAGCGGATGCCGGACGGCGTCATCGTCGCGGCCTTCGGCGATCCGGGGCTCGAGGCCGCGCGCGCCACCTTGCCATGCCCGGTCGTGGGGATCGCCGAGGCCTCCATGGCGGCGGCGGCGCGTTTCGGCCGCTTCGGGGTCGCGACCACGACGCCCGATCTGGCACAGGCCATCGCGGACACGGCGCAAGCCTATGGCCACGGCGACCGCTTCACCGGCGTGCGCCTGACGCCCGGCGATCCCGCTATCCTGATGGCTGATCCCGCGAAGCTGACGCAGGCGCTGGCACAGGCCTGCCGTCAATGCGCGGACACGGACGGAGCCGCAGCCGTCATCATCGGTGGCGGTCCGCTCGCCAGCGCCGCGCGACAATTGCGCAGCGACCTTGCCATGCCGATCATCGAGCCGATCCCGGAAGCAGTCGGCCTCCTGTATCAGCGCATCGCATTGGGCCGGTAGAACGGCTCGGGCATCTCTCCCGCCAGCCAGCCGTCATAGAAGCGGCGCACATGCGGGAATACGGCGCGCGACAGCGCAATGCGCTCGATCTCGGCATCCGTGCGAGGCCGCGCAAGCGCGGCGTGGATCTCCTCCAGCACCGCCTCGCGCGAAATCCGCGTGAAGCGGCCATCCTCGTAGACGACTTCGCCCGCGATCATGACCGCCTTCACCGCCCCGGCCTTCGCGCGGTGCACGATCACGTCGACGAGTGGCGTCGCCTCGTCCTGATAGGGCCAGGTCACGGCCCGCCAGTCGAGCATCACGAGATCGGCCTCGCGGCCGGGCGAAAGCGAGCCGATCTGCCCGGCAAATGGCGTCGTCGCCGCGCCATGCTCGGTTGCCATGCGCAGCACCTGTCCCGATGTCGGGTGAGGCGCGTCGAGCCCTGGCTCGCGATGGGCGCGCAGGACGAGGCGCATTTCCTGCAGCATGTCGCGATCGTCATTGATCCCGGCCTCGTCGATGCCGATGGCGACAGGGATCTGGCGCGCAAGGAAGCGGTTCACCGGCGCGATGCCGCTCTTGAGCCGGAAATTCGACGAACAATTGTGGCAGACATGGGCGCCGCGATCGGCGCACAGCTCGATATCCGCCTGCGTCATCCAGACGCCATGGCCGATCGTCAGTTGCGGACCGACAAGGCCGAACCGGTCGAGATAGGCCAGCGCCGTCCCGCCGGTGCGACGGCGCGCATATTCCTTCTGGTAAGGCGTCTCGACGATATGCATGTGCAGCGGCAGGCCATGGGCGCGATGCAGCTCCGCCGCCGCCTCCAGCGCCGCGTCCGAGAGCCAGTGCAGATTGGCCGGCGCGATCTGAACCGCGATTCGCCGGTCGCCTTCGGCGCTGGCCCGCAGCGCCTCGAAAATGGCGAGCTGGTCGGAAAGCGGAACCGTGAAGCGGCGGAAATAGGCCTCCATCACAGGGCGCAGCTCATCCGGCAGGCTCGCAGCAAAGTCGGCATCGTCGCCATAGACCAGCCGGTTCTGATCCCGCAGCGCCATCGAATAGGAGGCGCGCATGCCGATCTCGCGATAGGCATCCATGACCGTTTGCCCCGCCTTCACGACGGCCGGCACGTCGCCCGGCGCGCGGCTGTGCAGGTGCTGCACGGTCGTGATCCCGCTCGCGATCATCTCGAAGGCGGAGAACAGCGTGTCGAGCCGCAGATCGACATCCCTTAGCGCCAGCCGCGAGGCAAACCACAGCTCGAGCGGATGGTCCGGCGAGCCGAGCTGGAAGGGCGTGAGCCCGACATGGTGGTGGGCATTGACAAGTCCGGGGATCACCACGACGCCCGGCCCGCCCCGGCGCGGGAGCCCGCCATGGCGCCTGCTCATCTCATGGGCAGGACCGATGCCAGCGACGCGTCCGTCCACGACCAGCAGGGCGGCATCAGCGTGCCAGACCGGCTCCCCCGCGCCATCGAAGCCTTCGAGCAGATGGTCGGCAAAGACGAGATGGTCGCCCATGGATGGGTGTCTCCGTTGTCGATGAAGCGGGCAGAGACTGCCGATAAATCGATCTTGCGCAAGCGCACCGGCACTGTCACCATAGCTCCATGACGAGGTTTGCCACCCGCCAGAAGCTCCGCAGGTCCGGTCGCCGCACGCGACGGTCATGGGCGGCGCTGTCTCGCTCCTGCAGGGCTTTCGTCGCAGGGCTGAAGGCCTCCAGACGAACGCTGGCCTGATTGCGGGCCCCGTGGGGGGGGCCTGCCCGCCATCTCTTGCGCCGCAAGTGCCGCTCAAGGTTGGCATCCGCTTCCGCAAAGCCTGACCGCCTGCGCAGCTTGCGAGCCTTATGGCTGTCCAGGTCGCGCGCACAGTCTCCATCCACCTGCAAATGATGGCGCCGCACCCATGACCTCAGACCGCGATAATTCAGACCGCGATTTCGCCCGCATGAACCGTCGCCGCTTCGTCGTCGCCACTGCCGCGACGCTGGCCGCGCCTGCCATTGCCCGCGCGCAGACCGCGCGGGAAATGGTGATCGTCACCTATCCGGGACGCCTTTCCGAGCCGCACCGCTGGCTCGCCGACCAGATGGAGCGCCGCCATCCGGGCCTGCGCATCCGTCTCGTGCCCTCCGACAGCCAGGACATCGTGGCCCAGATCAAGGCGGGCCAGGGCTTCTCGCCCTTCGACGCCATGCCCAATGACGAACCGCCCCACATCACCGCGATGGCCGAGGGCTATATTGCCCGGCGCGACGATGCGAAGCTGCGCAATCTCGGCAATGTCTTCCCCGATCTGCTCGCCCGGTCGCAGGGCTTCGGCGTGCCGGCCACCTATTCGCTGATCGGCATCGCCTATAACAGCCAGATGGTGCGCGAGCCGCCCAAGAGCTGGACCGATCTCTGGAGACCGGAATTCAAGGGCAAGGTCGGCATCGCCCGCACCTCGTCCAATCTCGGCCTCGCCACGCTGGCCATTGCCGCCAAGAGCTTTGGCGGCTCCGAGGCCGCGCTCGATGTCGGCTGGGACAAGCTGCGCGAGCTTGAGCCGCGCGCTGCCCGCTCGCCCGCCATCCTCACCCAGATGCTGGAGCGCGAGGAAATCGCCATCGCGCCGCTCTGGAACAACAACACGGCCTCCGCAGCGGAGAAGGGCCTGCCGATCCGCTTCGTGATGCCCCAGCCGGGTGCGATCGCGATCCTGTCCTTCTTCTCGGGACTCGCGCGCAGCCAGCACCCGGATCTCGTGAACGAGTGGCTCGACGGCATCATGACGCCTGAATACCAGGCGCGCGCCGCCGGAGCCCCCTACTTCTTCGGCCCGACGATCAAGGGGGTCTCCGTCCCCGAAGCCGCACGGCCCTACACCCCGTCGACGCCGGCCGAGGTCCTGGCCCTCCAGACCATCGACTGGACCCGCATCGCTCCCCAGCGCGGCGCCCTCGTCGAGCGCTTCGACCGGACCTTCGCGATCTGACCCCGAACACAAACTGACCCAAAGCCCGAGGACCAGACCATGTCGTTCGAACTCTCTCGCAGACACCTCCTCGCTGGCGCAGCCGCAACGCTCGCCATGCCGTCCATCGCCCGCGCCCAGACCCAGCGCGAACTGGTCATCGTCTCCTTCGCAGGCCAGCTGCAGGAACCGCACCAGTGGCTCGCCCGCAAGATGGAGGCCCGTCATCCCGGCCTGCGCATCCGCCTCGTTCCCTCCGAGAGCCAGGACATCGTCGCGACGATCAAGGCCGCGCAGGGCTTCTCGCCCTTCGACGCCATGCCCAATGGCGAGCCTCCGCACCTGACCGCGCAGCGCGAGGGCTATATCCAGCGCCTCGACGCTTCGAAGGTGCCCAACGCGGCCAATGTCGTGCCCGAGCTGATGGCGAAGTCGGGCGGATTCGGCGTTCCCGCGAGCTACTCGCTGATCGGGATCGCCTATAACGAGAAGATGCTGAAGACGGCGCCCAAGAGCTGGGCGGATCTCTGGAACCCGGAATATCGCGGCAAGATCGCGATCCCGCGCGCCTCCTCCAATCTCGGCCTCGGCGTGCTCGTCATCGCGGCCAAGATCTTCGGTGGCTCCGAGGACAATCTCGATCCCGGCTGGGCCAAGCTGCAGGAGCTCAAGCCGATGGTAGGCCGCTCGCCGACGGCGTTGCTCCAGATGCTGGAGCGCGAGGAAATCGCCCTCGCACCGATCTGGAACAACGATGCCGCCGGCGCCGCCGCAAAGGGCCTGCCGATCAAGTTCCTCCAGCCCGATCCCGGCCCGGTCGCGATCATCTCCTTCATGTCGGCGATTGCGAATACGCGCCATCCCGACCTCGTGAACGAGTGGATGAACGAGATCCTGTCGGCCGAGTACCAGCAGTTCGCCGCCAACGCGCCCTACTTCTTCGGCCCGACGGTGCGGGGCGTGACGGTCCCCGAAGCGGCACGCGCCTATACCCCGTCCACCCCGGCCGAGGTCGCCAGGCTGCAGACCGTGGACTGGGGCAAGATCGCGCCCGTCCGCGGCAAGCTCGTCGAGCAGTTCGACAGGCTGTTCGCATCGTGAGCATGCCGGCATCATCGACGGCCCCCATGCTCGCCGACATCGCGCGGCAGCCTGCGGTCCTGCGGGAACTCGGCGCGCGAGCACCGGAATTCCTCTCACTCGGGCGCGAGATCCTCGCGCCCGGGCCGGGTGGCCGCGTGATCGTGGCCGGCTGCGGTGACGGGCTGTTCGCAGCCGAAGCCGTCGCGGCCCATGCCGGCGCGCTGGGGCTCGACTGGCGCGCGATGGGGGCGCTCGACCTCGTTCTGGCCGCGCGCCGCCTGCGCCCGTCCGACCGGGTCATCTGCATCTCGATGTCAGGCAATGTGGACCGGACGGTCGAGGCTGCCACGGCCACCGCCGCAGCCGGGGTGCCGATCCTTGCCCTCGTCAATGGCGGCGGCGGACGGCTGGGCGCGATTGCGCAGCGCAAGATCTCGCTCGACCTCAGCGACCTTGCGCCCTTCCTGTGCGGCACGGCGAGCTATTGCGCGACCATGCTCGCCCTCGCCACGCTGGCAAGCGGAGCGGCGGGACAGGACCATGGCCCTGCCGTCGAGCCGCTGGCGCAAGCCGTCGCGGCGGCCGACGAGGTCAGCCTCGGGCTGGACCTGCCGGCCCCGACCGGCGTGCGGCTGCTCGCAGCCGGCGCTGATCGCGGCACGGTTGCCTATGGCGCGGCCAAGTTCGTCGAACTGACCCGGATCCCGGCCTGGTCGGCGGATCTCGAGGAATTCGCGCACAGCCAGTACTGGTCCATGCCAACGGGGGATCTGATCGCGATCATCGCCACCGATCCTGTGGTGGCCGACTATGCGCGGGCCTCCTGCGAGGCTCTGGGCAAGCTCGGCGTGACGACTCTGGCCATCGATACGGCCGGCGCGCCGGTGATGTCCGCCACGCGCCGTGTCACGGTGACGGATGTGGGCGAGGCGCTGCAACCGCTCGTCAACGCGGTACCGCTCCAGCATCTCGCGTACCAGCTCTCGCAAGCCACCGGCCTCGACCCGAACCGCCGCACCCATCTCAAGGCCGATGAGGCGCGCTTCACCGTCAGCCGGATGCTCACGCGCCGTTCGCTGATCGGCACGGGACAGTGAGCGGGCGAATGAGCGGGTCTGCGCAATGGAGCCCCTGATCGTGGCCTATGGCTACCTCTCCATCGATACGATCACGGTCTCCGGTCGCCAGCACGAGGGCGTTCCCGGTGGCGCGGCGCTCTATCAGGCGCTCGGGGCACGCGCCGCAGGCGCGCGTGTCGCGCTCGCAGCTGCGGTCGGGGACGACTATCCCGATGCGTGGCTGGCCGCCTTCTCGGATCTGGGCATCGATACCCGCGCCGTGGAACGCCGCCCCGGACCCACACGACGGGCGCGCATCGCTCACGCCGCGGATGGCGGTCGTCATTCACGCCATTTCGACGAGGCGACTTGGTGGGAGCGCACAGCCGCGCTCGCGCCTGTACCGCTTGCGTCGCGGGCGGCACCGGATGAACCGGATCTGGCGACGCTTGGACCGATGCCGCTCGCAGCCGCGCGCGCCATCGCCGCCCGCCATCCCGGTAAGGTCGTGCTCGATCTGAGCGAGGCCTTCGCGTCCAGCGAAAGCGAGGGCTGGCTGGCGCTTGGCCCTCTCCTGCGCTGCTTCGCGCCAAGCCGCGAGGAAACGCGCCTGCTCATGCCCGGTCTTGCGGACGACGAGGCTCTCGACGCGCTCGCGGCGCGCGGGATCGACACCGTGCAGAAACGCGGCGCCGAGGGGCTTTCGGCTGCGGGACGAGACCTCGGGCTCACTGATATCCCTGCCGAACCGGTTGTCGTCATCGACCCGACGGGAGCCGGCGACGCCACCGTCGGCGCGCTGGCAGCCCGGCTCGCCGCCGGCGACGACCTGCTGGCAGCAGCCAGAACCGCTTCAAGAACCGGCGCGCGCGCGGTCACGGGCATTGGACCCACCGCGCTCGGCTTTCCAATTCGCCTCGTGGACCAACCACAGATGAGCGCAGCATGGCCCATATCGAACTGACTGGAATCACCAAGAGCTACAGCAACCTGCCGGTGCTGAAGGGCTGCTCGCTTGCCGTCGAGAAAGGGCAGGTCATGACCCTGCTCGGCCCGTCCGGCTGCGGCAAGACCACGCTCCTGCGCACGCTCGCAGGCTTCGTCGAGCCGGAAGCGGGCCATGTCGTCGTGGGCGGAAGGGACATAACCGGCCTGCCGCCGAACCGCCGCAGCGTCGGCTATGTCTTCCAGAACTACGCGCTGTTTCCCCATCTCACCGTGGCCGGCAACGTCGCTTACGGACTCAAGGTGCGTCGCAGGCCCGATGCGGAGATCCGCGAGCGCGTCGCACGTGCGCTTGATCTCGTCTCGCTCTCCGGCTTCGCGGACCGTTATCCCGCGCAGCTGTCGGGCGGGCAGCAGCAGCGCGTCGCCATCGCGCGCGTTCTGGTTCTGGAGCCGGAAGTTCTCCTGCTCGACGAGCCCTTCAACGCGCTCGATGCCAAGCTGCGGCTATCGATGCAGACCGAACTGCGCAAGCTCATCCTGCGCCTCGGCATCACCTCGATCTTCGTCACCCACGACCAGAGCGAGGCGATGATGCTCTCCGATCAGGTCGCCGTCATGCGTGCCGGTGTGATCGAGCAGGTCGAGGCTCCGCTGACCCTCTATGACCGCCCGGTCAATGCCTATGTCGCCGGCTTCATCGGCCGCGCCAATGTGCTGCCGGTCGTGGTGCGCGGTGGACGCACCGCGCCCTTCGACCTGCCGTCCGACAGGCCGGACGGGCCGGCCGACCTGATCGTGCGGCCCGAGAACCTCGTCCTGTCGGATGCCGGCGGAATGCCGGGCACGGTGGCCATGGCGACGGCGCAGGGACCGGTGATCGAATATGACATCGAAGCCGGCTTCGCCGAGCCGATCCGGCTCACGGCTCCGCGCCGCGCCGGCGAGACGCCGCTGCCCATGGGGGCCGAGGTGCGGCTGGGCATCCTCGACCCGATGGCCTGCCGGCTGATCGCGCGGAGCGGCGCATGACGCCCGCCACCCTCGCCCCTTCTCCGACGCCGCCGCGCGGCGGCCTTCTGGGCCGGGTGCTGCATGGGGCCGGCTTCTGGCCGGCACTGCCCGCGGTACTCTTCCTCGCCCTGTTCCTCGTCCTGCCGATGGTCACGCTGCTCGCCTTCGGCTTCGTGACCGTCGAGCGCGGGCGCCTCGTGGGGGAAACCTTCACGCTCGAACACCTGGTGCGCGCCCTGGGCGACCCGCTCGTCTGGCGTCTGACCTGGCGCAGCTTCTACGTCGCAGTGATCTCCACCCTGCTGACGCTCGTCCTCGCCTATCCGGTTGCCTATCTCTACAGCCAGCTCAAGGGCGTCTGGCGCACGCTGATCCTGATCGCGGTCATCTCGCCGCTGCTCACCAGCGCGCTCGTGCGGGCCTATGCCTGGCTGGTCATTCTGGGCGGGCGGCGGGGCATCCTGAACCAGACGCTGCTGCAGCTTGGCGTGATCGACGAGCCGCTGCGGCTGCTCAACACCGATTACGCCGTCATCATCGGCATGACCCAGATCCATCTGCCCTTCATGATCCTGCCGCTTCTGGCGGTGCTCTCCGAGCGCGACAGGCGTCTGGAGGAAGCCTCGCTCAATCTGGGCGCCAGCCGCGCGGCGACCTTCTTTCGCGTTGTGGTGCCGATGAGCGTGCCGGCGATCTTTGCCGGCCTCGCCCTCGTCTTCGCCGTGTCCTACACGAACTTCATCGTCCCCCAGCTTCTGGGCGGCGGCAATTACGCCACTCTCGCCGTGCAGGTCTACGAGCAGACCATCGTCGTGCTCGACTGGACCCGGGGCGCGGTGCTGGCGACCATCCTGCTCACGAGTTCCTTCGTCATGGTCTTTGCCATCGTGGCGATCGGATCACGCATCAGCCGCTGGAACGAGGTGCGCTCATGAACCTCTCCGTCTGGACCGACCGCCTTTGGATGCTGCTCTTCGGCGCGCTGGCAGGTTTCTCGCTGCTTCTGCTCGTCGCGCCCTCGATCATCGTCGTCGCGGTATCCTTCGAGCCGCGCGCCTTCATCTCGTTCCCGCCTTCGGGCTTCAGCCTGCGCTGGTACGAGAGCGTGCTGGCCAACCGGCAGCTCATGGATGCGGTCTGGGTGAGCGTGCAGATCTCCTTCTACGTGACGCTCGTCTGCCTCGTCCTTGGCGTGCCGGCGGCTTTCGCGGCCATACGCGGGCGCTTCCGGGCCAAGGCCGCGCTCAACGCCTTTCTTCTGTCGCCGCAGATGATGCCGGGCATGGTCATCGGCATTGCGAGCCTGTTCTTCGGCGCCTATTTCGCCTTCCGTGCCTCGAACACCATGCTGGTCATGGCCTTGTCGGTGTTCTGCCTGCCTTTCGTCATCCGCATCGTGATGGCACGGCTGGCGGGGCTCGACCCGCGGCTCGACGAGGCCTCGGCCAATCTGGGCGCAGGCAAGCTCGAGACCTTCCTGCGCGTGACCATGCCCCAGCTCGCAGCCGCCCTGATCGCAGCCTCCGCCTTCACCTTCATCGAGGCATTCGATAACGTCACGGTTGCGCTGTTCACCTCCGACGTGCGCGGACGCCCCCTGCCGGTCGAGCTCTATTATCTGGTCCAGAATGACTCGACCCCTGCCATCGCCGCCGTCTCGGCCATCGAGATCGGCCTGTCCTTCCTCGCCATGCTGATCGTCGCCCGCACCATCGGGCTCGACCGGCTCGGCCGCTGATTGCCCTCAAGACGCTCATGACCCTGTCTCCCTCCGATCCGCTCGCCCCCTGGCGCGACAGGCTCGCGCGCCTGCGTGCGGAGCCCTCGACCGACAATGCGGGCGATCCCGCGCGCCTTGGCCGCGTCGAGCGCACCCGCGTCGAGATGCTGGCCCAAGGCTCTGCCATCGCCGCGACGCTGGAGGTCAATGCGGCAGCGCTCGATCGACTGGCCGCCGAGATCCGCGCCCGCCCGCCGCGCACGATCATGATCCTGGGCTGCGGCGATTCATGGTTCATCGGGATGGCGGCAGCCCCCGTCATCGAGGCAGCGACAGGCATTCCCTGCCTCGCCTGCCAGGCATTCGAACATGCGCATTTCTCCTCGCCCGCGCTCAACCGCGATGCGCTCGCCATCGGCATCAGCGCCGGCGGCAACACGGCGGTCGTCATGGAGGCGCTCGCCCGCACGGTGGCGCAGGGCGGCCGCGCCATCGGCATGACGAACACGCCCGGCAGCCCGATCACCACGCAATTCGACGGTTCGCTGATCGTCGAGGCCTCGCGCAAGGGCTGGCCGACCCAGTCCTCGACCGCCGCCATCGCCCTGCTGGCAGGGCTCGCGGCGCGTGCCGCTGCCAGCCCCGACGCCGGGGGCGCGGTCACCGCCGCGCTGGCGACCTTGCCGCGCGCCACGGACGAAGCGATGACGCTTGCCTTCGAGGCGATGGGCGGCCCGGCGGCTTCGATTGCCGGCAGGCCGCTCGTGCTCTTCACCGGGGCCGGGCCCGATCACGCCGTCGCGGCCTTTGGCGCAGCGAAGCTGCGCGAATTGTCGAGCGTCCACGCCATGGCTCTGCCGCTCGAGGAAATGCATCATTATCGCCTGCCCAAGGAAGGCGACGCGCTCGTCATTGCGGCAACCGTGCCGCAGGCGCGCGAGCGCGCCCTCGATACCGCGATCACCGCCCGGGACTCCTGCGCCGCGACAATCGCCATCCTCGCCCGGCCCGATCCCGAGATCGCGGCGCTCGTCGATCATGTCGTGCTGGTTTCGCAGGCCACGGGGCCGCTCGGCGTCGTGCCGGCCATGACGGCCGTCCATGCGCTCGCCTATCATGCCGCGCTGGCCCGCTCTGCGGCCGGCCTGAACGGACCCTTCGGCTGATGCCGGACCTCTATACGAGCGGCGGTCTGATCCTCGACAATGTCGTAACGGCGGAAGGCCGGCTGCTGCGCGGCCAGATCGGCGGCAACGCACTCTATTCGGCCGCCGGTGCCGCGCTCTGGATCGACCGCGTCGGGGTGATCGGTCGCGTTCCGGCCGGCTATCCGCTGCACCGGATCGAGGCGGCCCAGGACGGGCGCATCGACCTTTCGGGCGTGGCGCGGGAAGAGGCCGTCGTCACGCATGAGGAATGGTTCTTCTACGGCGAGGACGGCGAGCGGCTCGACCAGCTCCATGCCACGCCCGCGCAGGCCGACGCCTTCGGACTGACCGGCGAGAGCGTGTCGCAAGAGCGCGCGGCGGAATTCATGCAAGAGCTGGCCGGAACAGGCGGCAATGGTTCGGGCTTCGGCGCGTTCCGCCTCGCCCATCCCGTGCTGCCGGCGATTTGTCCGCAGGCCCTGTGGCGCGCAGCCGCCATTCATCTGGCCCCCAATCCGCCTGCGGCCCAGCTCGCCATGGCGCAGGCCGCGCGCGCGGCCGGCCTCCTCGTCACCTGCGATCCGGGCCACTTCGCCGCCGGCATGGACGAGGCCTTTCTCGACAGGCTGCTGCCGCTGGTCGATGCCTTCCTGCCCAGTGCCCGCGAGGCGCGCCTCCTCTATCCGGCCCTGCCCCCCGAGGAAGCGGCGCGCGCCCTTGCAAGGCGCACCCGCAGATGCGCTGGCGTGAAGCTCGGCGCCGCGGGATCAGTCATCGCGGAGGCGGACGGCACGACGCATCGCATCGCTGCGGTCAAGGCTGCCGCCGTCGATCCGACAGGTGCTGGCGACGCGTGGTGCGGCGGCCTTCTGGCCGGCCTGCACCTTGGCGAGGAACCGCGACAGGCCGCCTTGCGCGCCAGCGTCACCGCTGCCATCGCCGTGGAGCACCGCGGACCGCTGCCTCTCATGAGCCTCCCGTGGGCCGAGGCGCGTTTGCGGCTCGAGG
>JBIPLL010000215.1:0-5460 GCA_044368425.1 Beijerinckiaceae bacterium | reverse complement strand
CCCCTCTTTGCGCGTTTCGGCATCGAATCTCAGCTCGATGCGATGTTCCAGAATCAGGTCACCCTGAAGTCCGGCGGCTATATCGTCATCAACCCGACGGAAGCGCTCGTCTCGATCGACGTCAATTCGGGCCGCTCGACGCGCGAGCACAATATCGAGGATACGGCCCTCAAGACCAATCTTGAGGCGGCCGAGGAAGTCGCACGCCAGCTCCGGCTGCGCGACCTTGCCGGCCTGATCGTCATCGACTTCATCGACATGGAAGAGAAGCGCAACAACCGCGCTGTCGAGAAGAAGATGAAGGATTGCCTGAAAAACGACCGGGCTCGCATCCAGGTCGGGCGGATCTCGCCGTTCGGGCTCCTCGAAATGTCGCGCCAGCGCATCCGAACGGGCGTGCTGGAAAGCTCGACCATGCCCTGCCCGCATTGCGGCGGCACGGGCCTGCTGCGCGCCACCCCGTCGGTGGCGCTGCACATCCTGCGCTCCCTCGAGGAGATGCTCATCAAGTCCGCGACGCATGATCTCATCGTGCGCACGCGGACGGAGGTCGCGCTCTACATCCTCAACCACAAGCGCGCGCATCTCGCCGCGCTTGAAATGCGCTTCGGCGTCGCGATCCATGTCTATGCCGACGACAGCCATTCGGGCCGCTCCTATTTCACGCTGGAGCGGGGCGAACTGAGTACGCGCCCTGAAATCAACCTGCTGCCGTTCCTTGTCGCCCCTCCCCCGGGCCCGACGCCCGAGGATGAGGCCGACGAGGCGGTCGAGGACGAGGTCGAGCTTGAGGCGGAGACCGGGTCCGACGAGGAGGAAGAGGCGGAGGCCCCCGTCGCACGGGAGGCGCGCGAGCCGCGTGAGCCGCGTGAGCCGCGCCGTGAACGTGACGAGAATGGTGATGGCGGGCGCCGTCGCCGGCGTCGGCGTCGGCGTCGCGGACGGGGTGCGGACGGTCGGCCGGAAGGCGTCGGGGAGAATGGCGAGGCCCGTCCCGCCGGAGAATTCGCTCCGCAGTCGGATGACGAGGGCTCTGAGGACGATGCCGCCGAGGGCGATGCCGAGGCGACAGAGGCCGCAGCCGTCAATGAGGACGGGGCTCGCGGAGATGACGCTGGCCGTCGGCGCCGGCGCGGTCGCCGTGGCGGACGCCGGATGCGGGGCGACGAGGCCCGCGACGGCACAGCTGGCAGCGAGGCCGAAGCCGCAGTGGCTCAGGTCGAGGCCCGCGATGACGTGACTGACGCAGCCGTTGCACCGGCTCCGGAGGCCACGCCTGCCGCAAAGCCGAAGCGTTCGCGTCGCCGGACGTCGGATAGCGCGGAAGCCGAGGCCGCTCCGCAGGCCAGTGTCGTGGAAGCGCCCGCCGAGGCGCCCGCAAAGCCCGCGCGGGGTCGCCGCCGCAAGGCTGATGCCGAGCCGGCCGCAGAGAGTGCGGAGGTTGTGGCCACAGTGGAAGCGGTCGAGGCACCTGCCAAGCCCGCACGGCGGGTCCGTGGACGCGGCGCCAAGGCTGCTGAAACTGCGCCCGAGCCCGCCGCCAGCACAGCGGCTGCCCCGAAGCAGCGGCAGGTCGAGGCACCCGCGTCGCGGGCTCCTGCCAGTGCGGCAATGGCAGAGGAGCCTGTTGCCGAGCCGCCGGCCCCGGCGCCGGAAGCTCCCGCGCCGCAGCCCCCGGCTGAACCGGTGACGATGGTCCTGAGCCAGCCTGACGAGGATCCGAATCGTCCCCGCCGCTCAGGCTGGTGGGCAAAGGCCAAGCAGGTTCTCAGCGGCCAGTAAGCCAGCCGGGGCCCCTGCTCCGTTAATCCGCTAAAACGGCAAAACCCCGCCTCACGGCGGGGTTTTCATTTGAGCCAGTCCTCGCCATGCGGCCGCGTGTGCGACCGGCAATCCAGCGCGTTCAGCGCCTGAGCCAGCCACCGAGGCGCTTAAGGGTTTCCCGGCAGTCGCCTTCGCTTCCCGCATAGGACAGGCGCAGGAACGCGTTGCCGCGCCCGGGATCGAAATCGAGGCCGGGGGTTGCCGCAACGCCGGTATCGGCGAGCAGGCGCTTCGAGAAATCCATCGCGTCGTTGGTGAAACGGCTGATGTCGCAATAGAGATAGAACGCCCCGTCAGCTGGCAGGATGCGGTCAATCCCGAGGCGCGGGAGGCCGTCGAGCAGGATGGAGCGGTTGCGGGCATAGCCTTGCCGGACCGTTTCCATCTCGTCGAGGCCGTCGAAGGCCGCTTCAGCGGCAATTTGCGACAGATAGGGCGCCGAGATGAACAGGTTCTGCGCGAGTCGCTCGATCGGGCGCACGAGATGGTGGGGCACGACGAGCCAGCCGACGCGCCAGCCGGTCATGCAGAAATACTTGGAGAAGCTGTTGACGATGATGGCGTCGGGATCGCTGACGAGCGCGGTGGTCGCCGGTGTCTCGTAGGTGAGGCCGTGATAGATCTCGTCGGAGATGAAGGCGAGGCCAAGCCTGCGGCAGATCGCGGCCATGTCGGCAAGCGCGGCAGCATTCATCATGGTGCCGGTCGGGTTGCCGGGACTCATGGCAAGCACGCCCTTCAGGGGCGTCTGGGCATGGGCGCGCGCCACTGCCTCGCCCGTCATGATCCAGCCCGACGAGTCGTCACAGAGGATCGACACGGGAACGAGATCGAGCGCCTCCAGGATGCTGCGATAGGCGGGGTAGCCGGGCGCCGAGATGGCGACGCGGTCGCCTGCATCGAAGAGCGCGAGAAAGGCGAGAAGGAAGCCCGCCGAGGAGCCTGTCGTCACCACGACGCGCTCGGGCGAGACCTCGACGCCCTGGCTGTCGCGATAGAAGCGGGCGATCCGCTCGCGCAGCGACGGCATACCGAGCGCCTCGGTATAGCCGATCCGGCCGCTTTCGAGTGCAGCGCGCGCCGCCTCAAGCGCCGGACGGGGCGCCGGTGCTGAAGGCTGGCCGACCTCCATGTGGATGACGGAACCGCCAGCCCGCGCGCGCGCCTTGGCAGCAGCCAGCACGTCCATGGCAAGGAAGGGCGCCACGCGCGCCGCGCGCCGCGAAATGTCCCGCATGTCGTCCGTGCTCGATGCCACAGGCGTTCTCCCGATCGCCGGTCGATTGTCGTTCCGGCTCAAGCGGCGGATAGACTGCCATCGTCGCCGGCTCAAGCGTCATCAAGGCGTGACGAGGCTCAGGCGCCGGGTGCGTATTCCAGCAGGCGCGCGCGCATGGCCGGCAAGGGCTCGCCGCGCGGACCCGTGACGTTGCGTTCCAGGAAATGACCCGTGAGCGCGAAGCCCTGCCGTAATTCGGCCTGCGGCACGGTCTCGTCGACTGACAGGCCGAGGAACCGGGGCAAGGGCAGCAGCCGGTCGGCATAGGGTTCCCCTGCCCGCGCGCTCACCGCCCGCCCGGTGCGCGGCGACACGAAGCGCAGATCCTGCGTGGAACCCGTCACGGCGCAGCTCGACAGATCGAGGCCGAAACCGAGCTCCGACAGAAGTGCGAGCTCGAAACGCACCACCAGCACGGGCGCAAGTCCCGGCTGAGCGAGATGGGCCATGATCAGTTCGACCAGATCGTGCAGGCGTGGATGCGGATCACGCTCCGGCAAGACCCGCAGCCATTCGGAAATCACGCCGACGGCGTATAGCGCGGCCGCATTGTCCATCCAGCGCGCGGTGCGCTGGGTCACAGGCTCGACGTTGAAATGGCCGAGCTGCTCCTCGAGCCGCGCGCGCCATGTCAGCGCAACGCGGTTGCCGGGCTGGAGCACCGGCTGGAGGCGCAGCGAGCGCCCTCCCCGCACGACGCCGCAATGGCGGCCATGTTCGCGGGTGAAGGCCTCGAGGATCGCGCTCGACTCCCCCTGGCGGCGCAGGCCGATTACGATGGCCTCGTCGCGCCATTCCATCGGGCGTCAGCCGCCGCGCGGGAATTCGAGCCCCATGACACGATAGCGCTCGGGGTCGTCGGCCCAGTTCTCACGCACCTTCACGAACAGGAAGAGATGGACGCGGGCCTCCGCCAGTTCCTCGATTTCCTTCCGCGCCGCCTGCCCGATGGCCTTGATCGTCTGACCGCCCTTGCCGATGACGATCTTCTTCTGGCCGTCACGCTCAACGAAAATCGTCTGCTCAATGCGGACCGAGCCGTCGGGCCGCTCCTGCCAGAGATCGGTCTCGACCGTCGAGTGATAGGGCAGTTCCTCGTGCAGGCGGTCGAAGATCTTCTCGCGCGTCACTTCCGCCGCCAGCATGCGCAACGGCGCGTCCGAGACCTGATCCTCGGGATAGAGCCATGGCCCCGGCGGCATCATGCCCGCCAGCGCCTCAAGCAGGTCCCCCGTGCCGTCACCGGTCAGGGCGCTGATCATGAAGGTACGGGCGAAGGGAACTTTCTCGTTGAGCCTGGCCGCGAGCGCGAGTAGCTCCTCCCGCTTCACGGTGTCGATCTTGTTGAGGATCAGCAGGCGTGGCTGGCGCAAGTCGACCAGCTTCTCGAGAATCGCGGCCGTGTCTGGCGACAGGCCGCGTGCCGCGTCGACCAGCAGCGCGATCACGTCGGCGTCGCCGGCGCCGCCCCAGGCGGTCGTGACCATGGCGCGGTCGAGCCGGCGCTTTGGCTGGAAGATGCCGGGCGTGTCGACGAGAATCACCTGCGCGCTGCCTGACAGGGCGATGCCGCGCACCAGCGTGCGGGTCGTTTGCACCTTGCGCGAGACGATCGAGACCTTCGAGCCGACCAGCCCGTTGATCAGGGTCGACTTGCCGGCATTTGGCGCACCGACCAGCGCCACGAAACCGCAGCGGGTGGGCATTCCGGGGGCCGGGCCGCCCGGCAGCGGGCCGGTCTCGTCCTGCGCATCAGACATCTTGTTCTCCGGGCGGCATATCCGCCTGAGGCGCCAGCGCGGCGCCCGCTTCTGCAACATATCCCTGTGCAACGCTCTCGTCGTCGTTGCCGTTGTCCCACGCCTTTTCCCGGCGCAGGAACACCTCGGCTGCCGCCTGTTCGGCCAAGCGCTTTGACGCGCCTTCCCCGACCGCCGGGGTCAACCCCTCAAGCTGCGCCTCCAGCCGGAAGCGGGGCGCATGATCGGGGCCGGACCTGCCGATCGTCACATAGGTCGGAGGCGTCAGCTTGCGGGCCTGCGCCCATTCCTGAAGCGCGGTCTTTGCATCGCGCAGCGGGCGGGTTGGCTGGCGCATGCGTTCGCCAAAGGCGCGCGCAATGACCTCGCGAGCCGCATTGTAGCCTGCCTCCCGGAAGACCGCGCCGATGATGGCCTCGACGATATCGGCGAGAATGGCGCGATTGCGCCGACCACCGGACAGGACCTCGCCCCCGCCGAGCTTGACATGCGGGGCGAGCGCCCAGGCATCCGCGACCTCGGCGCAGGTTTCCTTGCGCACCAGATCGGCCAGCCGGCGTGAAAGCTCGCCCTCCTCCGCCCTCGGGAAGGCCTCGA